>NZ_VPDG01000025.1:0-26052 GCF_013417805.1 Acinetobacter sp. YH12226
TTTCTGACAAATATTTCTCAAATAAACTTCGAGTAATTTCTACCATCAATCAATGAAAATAATTTCGATCAATCAACCAGTAAAAATCCACACAAGTTGTTCTTCATAATCTCTTAATGATCTTCTTGCTAATTCGTCACCAGCAAGCTAGGTCGGCTATATTACACTAGATATTCTTAGTGTCAACTAGCAATGAAAACTATTTTTAAACTTTCTTTCTAAAACCGAACTTAATCAAAGTTAACTAAGTCACTGTTTTATCAGAAGTTTTAATCTTCATCACCGCCGATGGATGTGCATTCTACAGTATTTCAGAAGGCTTGCAACACTTCTTGCAAAGATTTTTTATCGTGTGTTTATTTTTCAAACCAATAAAAACATAAGATACTGTTATATATAGTTAATTTATTTTTATTATTTTTGAATTTTATTGAGCACATCCAACAAAATCCATCCATAAACACAATAAGATATTGTTTTATTTTAATTTAAATTATAAAAATATTTATTACATGACTTATATCGTTCAATTCACATCCCATTCTTGTTTGATTCTTCATCAATCTGGCGTTTATATATACAAAACTTGTTTTATCCGGTCTTCTTCCAAGATACATAGGCCCAATTTAAATATGGAAAATTTATTGCAACGCTAAAAATTAAAAAGCCATCGCTATTGAGCAATGGCTTTTGGAGTACTGAGCAACAATTAGAATTTCATACTGACACGTGCCCAATAATTTCGGCCAATATTATTGAATTGCTCCTCTGCGGCAAAACCAAAGCCAGCACTACCAGCTTTATTTAGATGCTCGGTATAGGTTTTATCAAGCACGTTATCAATACCGACTGATACATCCACGCCATCCATGATATGGTAGTTACCGTTTAAAGACAAAGTACCAAAGCCTGCGCTCTGCTTATTGTCATAACCAACGATATTACCTTCTCGTTCACTAATACGACTTTGGCCATCTACTACACGCCACAATAATCCAAAATTATATTTGTCTTGAACATAGCGCAAGTTAACACGGGCTTCTAAAGGTGAAATTTGTGGCAACGGCGTATTGTCTGTGGTGTTTTCGCCCCAAGCATACATGGCACTGATATCTGCCTGAATTGCATCAGTAAACTGATAACCAATTCCAACTTCTGCACCGGCAATGGTTACATCGATATTTCTTGAATCCGCACTATTCATTTTTGCTGGCTGCATTTCTCCCATATCATTACCCATAGGATGACCATGCCCAGAGTTTGCAGACTTAGGATAAGTCATCAGAATAAAATCCTGAATCACACCGGCATAAGCTGATACCCAAGAATTAAACGCGCCATGATGATGTTGATAACCCAGATCGAGTTGTAAGGTCTTTTCTGTTCCCAGTTGCTTAAATGTATTTGCAGTTATTCCATGATAATCGGTCTTAAATAATTCCCAATAATCAGGCACACGCTCCACATACCCCAGTCCGATATAGGTTTTACCTTCATCATGTTCTGGATGGGTATTTTCAAAACGAATGAAGCCGCTTGGCAAGGTTTCCTGACGGTTCTGTCCAGTTTTTAAGGCATCAATCTCCACTTGATCGACCCGCACACCAGCAACCAATTTGTTGTTATCACTTAGTTCATGACTTAGCTCAGCAAAAGCTCCATATGACTGGAATTTCATATCTGGAGTGAGCGGCATATTCATGCTTGTGGATCTCATTCCTCCAGCATGCGTATTGCGCTGAGAATCCATCCCGGCAATCAATTGGTTTTGATCCCATTCACTCGTTATCGCCATACGGGTATTTAAAGTACGGCGCGTAACCTGCATTTCAGAGGGTGCTGGCTGCATGTTATGAGTATGCTCATCATGCTTCATCGGCACTGGACGCAGGCTAAAATTATCCATGATGTGGTCGTTATAGTTATAGTTGATCTGTGCCTCAACTTTCTGAATTACATCAGTCAGATTTTTCTTTTCAACACGTAAACCCAGACTTTCACGGGCAAACTGTGATCCATCCATATCACGACCAGCATAAACAGCTTCACCATCTGCCTTACCACCTGTCAATTCTACCCAAGTATCTGCATCTGGAGTCCATCCCAAAGCCAGATCCGCATTCCAGCGCTCCCAATCTGACGGCACAGTAGTTCCATCACCATCTTGATAGCTATTCGATACCGAACGATTGGTATTGAGTCGGACATATTTCTGTTCATCGCCTGCTGCGACTTCCACATTATGATCAAGACGTCCGAAAGAGCCCATCAAGACACTGGCCTGACCACGATAGTTTTGATCTTGATCAAACTGTTCCGGTGTACGTTCGAAAATCACTGTGGCCGCAGAGCCAGTATTGGCATACTGAACCGTTTGCGGTCCTTTAATCACCGAAATACGGTCATAGCTTTCCGGAGAAATATAGGAGGTCGGCGAATCCATACGACTTGGACAGGCGCCCAGGTTTTCGGTGCCATCAGTTAGGATCTTAATTCGTGAACCAAACATGCCGCGGAACGTCACATCACCATTGGTGCCGGCACCGCTATTGACCGAACTAAAGCCGACAATACTTTGCAAATAATCCGCACCATCACTGGCAGGAATCGGTTGAATCGGCTGTTTTGGATCAGCGCGGACAATCAGCCCATTGGCATCATTACCTGATGCTGACGTCACCACAATCGGGGCAAATGTCTGAACCGGCATGGCATCATTGGCCATCACTATCGAAGAATAACAAGCAACACAAATCGCAGCCGCAAGTGGCTGTAAAGAAAATTTAGGCTGAGCCATTTCTCTATCTCACTAAATACATAAATTAGGCACGGCTTGAGTCAATACCAACCCAAGCTGAAAAATGCAGATTTATGCAGGCAGTGGTGGCGCTCGCCCCTGAGGAATTAAGAAGAGTTGCTGAAGGACAAACCAGACATGCTTAAAGGTTTTTTGATAGGCAATTAAACGGACATGAATCCGGTCAAGAACCTGTTTGATGTCCAGATCAGGCGGTAAGACTAAATTGGCATGAACCTTACAGTACTGACACTGATGATTGGCATCATGATGATCATGTTGAAGATGATCAGATTGGATAAGGTGACTATGCTCGCCAGCGCTATGCTGCGCATGAGCATCTGTCGCGATAAAAAGCGCACGCGTGATGGTTTCACAGACCGGAGCAACCTGATATTGCTTCGGTAACAAAGGCTGTAAAAATACAGCAATCTGTAGAAACACAGCTGCAAATGCAAATAGCAGCCCCGCGCGTAAAAACACAAGCTATTCCTAAAACATGCTTATGTTGATTATAACAAAGCCCAATCAGAATTGGGCTTTGTTAGACCATTTAAATAAACTTTAAAATGATCCTAGCGTTTCACTGCCACCTTGTCTTTATTACGCTGGCGAACCAGTTTTTCCACTTTTTCACGTGCACGTTGACGTTTTAATGGTGATAAATAATCAACAAATAATTTGCCATTTAAGTGATCCATTTCATGTTGGATACACACAGCGAGAAGTCCGTCAGCATCAAGCTCAAATGCTTGACCTTGCAGATTAATTGCCTCGATTTTTACACGTGACGGACGGTCAACTTTATCGTATATTTGAGGAACTGATAGACAGCCTTCTTCGTAGGGCTGCGTTTCTTCAGTCAATGGTGTAATTTTGGGGTTAATAAACACCATCGGTTGATCTTTATCTTCAGACAGATCCATAACAATCAGCTGAATATGACGATCCACCTGAGTCGCGGCAAGTCCGATACCTGGTGCTTCATACATGGTTTCAAACATATCTGCAGCGAGCTGACGAATTTCATCAGTTACTTCTTCGACAGGTTGGGCAATGGTACGAAGACGGGGATCCGGGAAACTTAAAATAGGTAATAAGGCCATACTGCATCCTCAATTATGCCATTGATCAAAAAACCAAATGAAGGGAATGCTTCATCAAAAAAATGTGTGTAAGATCGTTATTATAACGCAACTACGCACATAATTTTAGGAATTATGATAATGAAAAAGGTTTTAAAGGGCATGCCATTTTTTAGTGCCTTGGGGTTTAAAAATCAGATGCTGGCACTTGCTATTTGTGTAGGCGTCAGTATGGGGACCATTCATTCCGCCGAGGCAGCACCTGCACGTAACGTCAATCCACCGGCATTAAAAGCCAGTGCACCGAACGTGTATGTGGTGAAAAAAGGAGATACACTTTGGGATATCTCGAAACGCTTCCTGAAAAATCCGGTACGTTGGCCGGAAATCTGGGCCAGCAACAAGCACGTCAAAAATCCACACTGGATTTTCCCGGGTGACCGCCTACTGATGTGTGATTACCAGGGCCGTCCGATTATTGGTAAAGACGAAGGTGATGGTTGTGAAGGCATTATCAGCCGTTATCTGGGTAGCACCTCCTTGCAACCTCAGATTCGGGTTGAATCGTTAAACAATACCATTCCAGTAATTCCACTAGAACATATCAAGCAGTGGTTGGAACGCTACACCCTGATGGCACCTGATTCAGTTCAAGGTACGCCATATATTCTTGGAACTGCCGATCAGCGCGTACTGGCAGGCAAAGGCCAGAAAGTCTATGTACGTGGTAACGGTCTGGAAGTTGGTCAACGCTATGCCGTGTATCGCGAAGCTGAACCGTATGTATTTACCGATGCGAATGGCAAGAAATATACGGCTGCACTCGAGCTGCAACAGGTGGCATCCGGTATTGCAGTTCGTGGCGAAGGTGATGTCACCACACTTGAACTGACAGATAGTTACAATGCTGAAGTCCGTCGTGGTGATCGCGTCTTGCCTGAATACGATCCAATGTTACCGACCCTGTTCTATCCGACCAATGCAGAAAATATTGCTGCCGGTGGCCAGATTGTGCGTGTATTGGGATCAATTGGTACTGCAGCACGTCATAGTGTGGTCACCATTGACCGTGGTACGGCACATGGGGTTCAGACGGGTCATGTCTTTAGTGTGAATCAAAAAGGTGAAGTGGTCACTGATCCTAAAACTAAAGAACGTGTGCAATTGCCAGGTGAGCGTATTGGCCAGATCATGGTATTTAAAACCTTCGATCAGTTGAGCTATGCCTATGTGCTGGAAAGTGAATTACCAATCAAGGTTGGTGCAGGAATTCAAGCACCTCTTTTAGATGAATAAATATTTGTCTAAATAAAAAACTCAATAATAAGAAGACAACCCTATAGGTCTCAATATGCTGAACCCGTTATCGCGCGCGCAACTGGAAACAATTATGTTATGGTATCTGGTTCAGCATTCCCTTTCGAGTTTCTATAAAATCAGTCAACATTATGCCGAACTGGCCCATGCCCTTCAGCCGGATCAAGCCCCTGTCTGGCAGGCACTCGGTATTCATGCCAATCATGTACAGCGCTTAAAAGAATTTTCTCTTCCCGAAGCCCAGCAGAAATTTCAGCGTTGTCTGCAGCAGATCCAGCAGGATAGCGATTTTATTTTGCTGCACAGCGATCCGCATTATCCTCAGCAGTTGCATCCTTATGCAGATAAACCACCGATCATTTTTGGTCAGGGTAGACCCGATACCCTGCTTCAGGCACAGATTGCCATTGTGGGCAGCCGCAAACCCAGTCCACACGGCCGGCAAGTAGCTTATGACTTTGCTTTTTATTTGAGTGAACAGGGTTTCTATATCAATAGCGGTCTGGCATACGGTATTGATGAAGCAGCGCATCGGGCTGCGTTACAGCATCAAGGGACAATTGCAGTGATGGCGACTGGACTGGATCAAACCTATCCAGCACAACATCAATCACTACGCCAGCAAATCATTGAGCACGATGGTGCAGTCATCAGTGAGTTTCTACCAGATACGCTGCCTTTGCAACACCATTTCCCACGGCGCAACCGAATCGTCAGTGGTTTAAGTCTAGGTGTGATTGTGGCAGAGGCTGCATTAAAAAGTGGTTCTCTGATTACGGCTAAACTGGCAGCTGAGCAAGGTAAAACTGTGTTTGCCATTCCGGGACATATTTACAGCGAGCATCATCAGGGCTGCCACCAACTGATTCGTGAAGGTGCAATTCTGATTGATCACCCGCAGCAGGTCATCGAAGAACTGGCACTGGCGACGCAATGGCAGGCTTTGGAAAATACTCCCAAACTGGAAGTCGCTGCAGCAGAATCACAACAGATCCCACCACATCTTCTTAGTCTATATAACCAGCTGGACTGGGTGGGACAGACTCTGGATCAGCTGGGAACGCAGGTGCAGCAAGAAGTATCTGCCTTGACCAGTCAACTGATGGAACTGGAATTACTCGGTTTTTGCACCCAGCAAGCCGGCCTGTATCTACGTTGTCGGATTCTGAAATAAGGTTCACAATAGCGCTTTGTTGTTTAATATAAGGTATCCACATGATCACTACCTCTGTTGCCGAAGCAGCAGCATGGCTTAAAGACGGACAAGTCTTGGCATATCCCACAGAGGCTGTTTGGGGCTTGGGTTGCGACCCCTATAATGAACAGGCATTTCATCAAATTTTAGAATTGAAGCAGCGCCCGATTGAGAAAGGTGTAATTTTGTTGGCAGCTCATCTTTCACAGGTAGAACACCTGCTGCAGGATTTAAGCGAAGAAATGCGTGAAAAAGTGATTGAATCCTGGAGCAATGACAGGCCTGCTGAGCGTGCGACCACCTGGCTGCTTCCTGCAAATAAAGATATTCCTGACTGGATTAAAGGTCATCATCCTAAAGTAGCCGTCCGCGTGACCACTCACCCGCTCTGTGTCGCATTGTGTCAGGCCTTTGGCGGTTTTATCGTTTCGACCAGTGCCAACCCTGCCGGCATGGAACCTGCCCGCTCACTTCAGGATGCGATCCGCTATTTTGACCAGAACCTGAATTATCTAAATGGTGACCTCGGTTTAAGTCAGCAACCAAGCCGGATCATTGATGCAGTGACTGGTGTAGTTATTCGTGACTGAGTCCTGTCTGATTTAGTCGGGACACTCAAGCCCGACTAAAGTTTTAAGACAAAAAAAAGCTCAGCCATATAGGGATGGCTGAGCATAAAAAAGGATGTGCATAAATCACATCCAGAGGGTTCAGAAAATCTCTGGGAGTCTGATAAAACAAGGATTTTCTTGATTGATCATTCTCGATGGGCGCATTATGAAAGAAACTGAGCACAACGACAAGTACAATAAAACAATCAAATAATACATATTTTCTATTAATAGCAAACGATTTTTAACCAATATTCAAAATATCTTGCTCTTTCTATTCTCTTTTTAAAATAAAACGATATTTTTCTATTTGTTTTAACATTTAAAAATTAGCATTTAAAAGGGGATTTCAATTAAAAAAGTTTTGATCAACCGCTCAATGTTTAATCAGACAAAATTATTAACCAGCTCTTTTAATTCCTGATTAAGCGGATCTTCCGGGATATTGAGCCCAAAGGATTCCGAGTAAAATAATGCCACCGCCAATACTGTGATACATGGTCCAGGCTTCACCTAACCACAAATATGCGACTACTGCAGTAAAAACCGGCATCAGGTTCATAAAAATACTGCTGCGATTGGGACCAAGTTGCTGCACAGCCATCATCCAGAACAAGGGTGCGGCAATGGATGGGAAAATTCCGGCATAGATAATGCTGGCTGCATTAGCGTGATTGATGCTGTCCAGACCTAAAATCAATACCAAAGGAATATGATAGAGAAAGGCCATAAAAATCTGGATATACAGGCTCACTAAGAGTGGAATCTGAATCTGCCATTTCTTCAGAAACACGCCATAACAAGCATAGAAAAATACTGCGATCAACATCAACAGATCGCCAATATAACTTTCACCGACAGTTAAAAACTGTAAGCCCTGCCCTTGTGCCATGACATACATCAAGCCAATAAAGGACAAGAGACTTCCCAGCACTGCAGCTTGTGTCGGGCGAATCTTTAAAACAAAAATACCCACGATAATGGTGAAAATAGGAATAAAGGCATTGATGAGGCCCATATTGGTCGCAGTGGTATAATGTGCCGAGCTATAAGCCAGTCCCTGATACAGCACCATTCCCAGCGCACTCAAAATAGCAAAATGTCCGAGATGCAGACGAATCTGCGGCCACGCCGCTTTGACTTTGGGCAACATGAATGGAGTTAAAATCAGCAAGGCCAAGGCCCAGCGATAAAAACTGATACTGATGGGAGAAATGTAATCTGCCACATAGCGGGTGACGGTCATATTCAAAGACCAAATCAAAACTGCGGCCAGTGGTAAGGCCATGGCCCACCAGACTGCCTTTTGTTGCTGTGTCATACTTTCATCCATGAATCGCTGATCTTGTTATTAAGCTATTTCTATTCGCGGATCCTAGCATAATAGATTTTTCACATAATATTGAGGCAATTTGCAGCTTTAAGTAACTGAGCTCACCTGTTTCTACTTGTACTGAAAGCGAATACCCGTTAAAACAAATACCGTTCAGTCGCAATAAACAGGAAATCTAATGACTCGCTCTGTATATGACATTCCAGTCAAAACTATTGAAGGAACAGAAACCACTTTAAACCACTACCAGGGTAAGGTTTTGCTGGTGGTTAACGTCGCATCTAAATGTGGCCTGACGCCGCAATATGAAGGCTTACAAAAACTGTATCAGGACAAAAAAACAGAAGGTCTGGAAATTCTGGGCTTCCCTGCCAATAATTTTTTGGAACAGGAACCGGGTAGCGAAGCCGAGATTCAGGAATTCTGTTCAGTGAATTATAAAGTCGACTTCCCGCTATTTGCTAAAATCTCTGTTGCGGGCGAAGACAAGCATCCTTTATATGCCACCCTTACGCAGGCTGTACCGGAACGTATCGGTGAAGGCCCTTGGTGGAAAGATCTGGTCGATTATGGTCTAACCCCAAATCAGCCACCAGAAGTGCTCTGGAACTTTGAAAAATTCCTGATCAATAAAAATGGTGAAGTAGTGGCACGTTTTGCACCCGATATTACTGCGGATGATCCACGGATTGTCGATGCAGTGAACGCAGAACTTGCAAAATAATTCTCGATTATTCTCATAAGCTTCAAGCTTGAAATAAGTATCTATTTTCTTGATAGATACTTATTTTTTTAAAACCGCTATTTAGCTAAATTGAGATTAACCGGACATATCTTCAAAATGATTGCAGGCCGAACAAGCCAATTTGGTGAGAACAAAGTACTTCTTTACCAGTTTTTAATAATCTTTTTCCTGTTTTTAAATAAGGAAACATTCGGAACCCAGAAGAATTGTTATGAGTTTGCAACAATCTTTTTTATCTCCATAGTTTGTCCTTATATTAAATACTACTCAAATTCCATCACCTGTATCGAGACCCTGATTCCATGTCCAAGATTCTTGCCAATGCTGTCCTTCCTTTCGCATTATTTAGCTCGGGAATTTTACTGATGGGCTGTGAACAGGCCGTCGAAGCACCGGCTGAACAGGCAGATACCACGACCTCAGATCTGGAACCAGCCTCTCAGCAACAGAGCTCAACAGCGCAAACCGAGCTTAAATCGGGCAATATGTTTTATATGGTTCGTGATGTCGCCGACTTGCAGCTCAAGGCCGGCAGTTATGTGGAACAGTTAAAACAGACCCAGACCGAACTGCAAACGGCGGTCGAAGCCAAGGATACCCAGCAACTGCAGTCCACTGCGACCCAGCTTCAACAGCAACTCAGCAGTTTTAATCAGGTGTTGGGCAACCTGAACTTGAAAAGTCAGGAAATTGACCAGATTCGTGACAACATTATGACCGCTAATCAGCAAGTTCTGGCTTCTCCCCTCTTAAATGGTCAGGTGGATTTCAGCCAAGTGAACTTGAAAAAGATTGAATCCCAGATGGTTAATGTGCAATCCGAAATGGTCAAACTGGCCGGCTTGCTGATCCAGAATCCAGATCAGGAATCAGAGAGCAATACTGATCAGGACAACACTTAAAATACTTAAAAATCTCATTTTGAGGCGATTGATCGAAACACATCTTCCTCAATCGTCTTGCAGGCTATACACTGTTATTGATTATAAAAATTATATTTAGATCAGGAATTTTCATCTAATCAGATCATCAGGAGTTCAATCATGTCGAATTCAGTGCTGTATTCTGTGGTTCCAGTCACATCCCGGCTTGATCTGAAAGATCCTTTTATTTTTACCGTTCACCATCAAGATCATTATCCGCAAGGCAATGCCGAATTAGGCCCAGTTTCCCCGCCACAGCAGCATGAATATGACATGTATTATGGTGAGAGTATTCCCGGCTTTCCGGAGCATCCGCATACGGGTTTTGAAACCATTACCATTGTCGAGCGCGGGTATGTCGATCATTTTGACTCGCTGGGAAACTCGGGACGTTATGGCGCGGGTGATGTGCAATGGCTGACTACCGGCAATGGGGTACAGCATTGCGAGATGTTTCCCTTAGTCCATCAGGATCAGAACAATCCTCTGGAGCTGTTTCAAATCTGGCTGAATTCCTCACCGGAACAGAAAAAGCAGCCGGCCGATTATAAAATGTTGTGGCGTGAACAGATTCCACATGTATTTTCAGCCGATGCGGCCGGACGTAAAGCGGATATTCGGGTCATTTCAGGACAGTTTAAACAGACTCAGGCACTGGATCGGCCGCCACATTCATGGGCAGCCATTCCCGAGAATCAACTCAATATTTATTTAATCACTTTAAAACCAGAAGCAGAATTAATCATTCCTGCTACTACTGCTACTGCAACGCGTTTTTGTTATTTTTATCAAGGTAGAAGCCTGGAACTTGAAGGACAGAAGATAGCGCCGAAGCATCTACTTGAACTCAAACCGGATGCAGATATTCAGCTCAAAGGTGGGCTGCTGGAATCACATATTTTATGGCTGGAGGGTGAGCCGATCGGTGCACCAGTTGCCATGCATGGACCTTTTGTTTTGAATAGTGCGCAAGAGCTGGATACTGCTTTTCGCCGTTATCGCGAAACCCAGTTTGGTGGCTGGCCTTGGCCAAGCGCTGAACCGTCATTTCCACCAGAACATCCACGTTTCGCCAGTTATGAAGGCGGTAAACGTGAAGAATATCCAGACCAACTAGACAAAGAAACCACTAAATAGTGGCTTCTTTGACATTGGATCAGCTCATATTATTCTTTCGGGCTTTTGACAACGACTAGTTTCTTCTGCACAAACTCTCTAAAACCATCAATCGACAGTTCATGTCCATAACCGGAATTTTTGATTCCACCAAATGGTAACTCAGGCGTGGTATCAGTAAACCAGTTGATCCAGATCATGCCAGTTTCTACCCGTGACGCTAGCTTTTTCGCCCGCTCGATATCCTGAGCATGAATCACACCACCCAGACCATAATTGGAATCATTGGCAATTTCGACAATTTCATCATCATCCTTCGCCACATAGATTTGTGCCACTGGGCCAAAAAATTCTTCATACCAGGCTTCATTTTCACGCGTGATATTTTCCAGAATGGTTGGTGCATAGAAATTGCCTTGATGTTCTACAGCTTTGCCGCCAGTGACCACAGTCGCGCCTTGTGCTACTGCCTTTTCGACCTGCTCGCTGAGTTTTTCCAGCGCATCTTTTGAAGACAGCGGTCCTAAAGTGGTTTCAGGATCGAGCGGATCACCCAGTTTTAACTGTTCAAAAGCTTTCAGCATGCCGGCCTTGAATTGTTCGGCAATTTTTTCATGCAAGATAAATCGCTTCGCCGCCGTACATACCTGCCCGGCATTATTGACACGCGCCTGACAGCCTAACTTGATCGCGCGTTCCAGATCTGCATCATCGAGTACGATGAATACATCATTACCGCCCAGTTCCAGCGTTGATTTTTTAAGATGTTTTCCGGCCTGTTCAGCGACTGCACTGCCCGCACCTTCTGAACCTGTCAGTGCTACACCCCGCACACGCTTGTCTGCAATTACTTCAGCGACCTGATCACTGCTGATAAACAGGTTGGTCCAGACACCTTTGGGTGCGCCTGCATCCAACACCAGTTGCTCAAAGGCTTCGGCACATTGCGGCACAATGCCGGCATGTTTTGCCAGAACCGGATTACCAATCGCACAGTTCGGCGCAAAGACCCGCATCAGTTGATAAAACGGGAAATTCCACGGTTCTACCGCCATGATAATACCCAGTGGATGATGCTCGACCCAAGCTTCTCCTAGTTCCGTTTCATAGGACACTGGCGCTAAAAACTCTTTGGCATGATCGGCATAGTATTCTGCAATTTTGGCGCAGGTTTCGATTTCACCTTCACTTTGCTTAATCAGTTTCCCCATATCCTGGGTCATAAGCTTGGCCAGTTCAGCTTTTTGCGCTCGCATGTTGGTAGCCAATTTACGCAGTACTGCAATACGGATATCGACCTGCTGTGACCATTCTGACTTTAGAATTTTTTCTGCAGTATCGAGTGCATGTTGAATATCTTGATCGCTATGCGATGGGTAGTCTTTCAATTTTCGATTGGTAAATGGATTAATAGATTGATAAGCCATGGTTTTCCCTTTTTTCAATTATAAGTTTTGCCTGTTCTAAACTTCTATCGTATTAAGCTATAACAAGCGAAATCTGTTCGAATCATTTAACTTATCACTGATTTTTTTATGGCGTGTGCAGGTTTACAGATTGGTTCAAAACATTACTGAGAAAGGGTAAAAGTTATATCGAGTGGTACAAATTAAAATTTATTTAAGAATCGGAAATGTAAAACCAACACTCTCAAGATCGATACTTGCAAAAATTCCAAGCTAAAACAAATAATCTAAATCAGCTGTTTTAAGGTGATGCTAAAAATATAAATTTCAAATTTTCAGGTGTGTAGTACATTATTCTATATAGTAGAAAAAAGAAAATTCATAATGAGTCAAATACCATCTAATATCATTCAAACAGCAGAAAACTATTTTGATAATACAGTTTTAGAAACGACTGATACTATTTTTCAAGAAATTTTAAAAGCTTTTCCAATAGCATCTTCAGGTTTAGCGATTTATAAAGTTTTCAGAAGCTATAACGAAAAGCAAAAATTAAAAAATATCCTGGAATTTATAAAGGAAGGTGAAAAGTTAGCATCAGGAACATTACTAAAAATCTTCAAGAATCAAAACAACTTAGAAATAGGTGGTGAATTACTCAATGCTTTAGATAAAGTCTATTTAATCCATCAATCTAAAATGCTCGCTCGTTTAGCTCTTTTATATGATGCGAAAGAAATAAATCGTGAAAATTTTTTAAGATATACTCATATTATTCCTCAATTTACATCGTTTTTATTAGAAGGGTTAGAAAAAGCCTACTTATCATTTGAAATGAACAAATCCAAGAAGGATTACTACCTTACGAATAATGAATGTAACTTTTCAGCATCTGAATTAGAAAAGTTTGGTTTTTTGTACGTAGTAGCTACATTTGGTTCTGGCAATAATTATGGTAGAGAAAAAGACTTAATCTTTTTTTATGAACACATATATAAAAACAAACATGATAAGAACCTATGAACCATAAAAAAACCACCCTTTCGGGTGGTTTCTTCAATCTCTAACCGTCTCTTATTGAGCGCGGTTTTTGATTTTGCGGATCGTTTCCAGCTGTGCAGCAGTTTCTGCAAGAGCAGCCAATGCAGCAGCAGAATCCAAATCGCTCTTTTGATTGGCAAGCAATTGTTCAGCGTGTTTACGCGCTTCAATAATTGCCGCTTCATCCAAGTTGTCGGCACGGATTGCAGTATCTGCAAGAACCGTAACAACATGCGGTTGAACTTCTAAAACACCACCAGATACATAGATCAACTCTTCTGTACCGTTTTCCAAAATAACGCGGATCGCGCCAGGTTGGAGCAAAGTTACCAACGGAGCATGGCCAGGCATAATACCCAACTCACCGCCAGCACCTTTTGCAATTAGCATAGTTATAGTGCCTGAGTACAAAGACTCCTGAACACTTACAACATCACATTGCATAGTCGCCATGAGAATCTCCTAAATTAGAGTAGCTAATTAAAGTTTCTCGGCTTTAGCAATAACTTCGTCAATACCACCAACCATGTAGAACGCTTGTTCTGGGATGTGATCGTATTCACCAGCTAGAAGACCTTTAAAGCCACGAATCGTTTCTTTAAGAGATACTAATTTACCAGGAGCACCAGTAAATACTTCAGCTACGTGGAACGGTTGAGAGAAGAAACGCTGGATTTTACGCGCACGGTAAACAACCAGTTTATCTTCTTCAGCAAGCTCGTCCATACCAAGAATCGCGATGATGTCTTTAAGCTCTTTATAACGTTGCAATACGTTCTGTACAGAACGTGCAATTTCATAATGCTCTTGACCAACAACTAACGGATCTAACTGGCGTGAAGTTGAGTCTAGTGGATCGATCGCTGGGTAAATACCAGAAGATGCGATGTCACGGCTCAATACAACAGTTGCGTCTAAGTGAGCAAACGTTGTAGCAGGCGATGGATCTGTTAAGTCATCGGCAGGTACGTATACCGCTTGGATTGACGTAATAGAACCAGACTTAGTCGAAGTAATACGTTCTTGAAGAACACCCATCTCTTCTGCAAGAGTAGGCTGGTAACCTACAGCAGACGGCATACGACCTAGAAGTGCTGATACTTCAGTACCCGCTAGTGTATAACGATAGATGTTATCTACGAACAATAGTACGTCACGGCCTTTACCGTTTTCGTCTTTCTCGTCACGGAAATATTCAGCCATAGTCAAACCAGTCAACGCTACGCGTAAACGGTTACCTGGTGGCTCGTTCATCTGACCGTAGACCATTGCTACTTTGTCTAGAACGTTAGAATCTTTCATTTCGTGATAGAAGTCGTTACCTTCACGAGTACGCTCACCAACACCAGCAAACACAGATAAACCTGAGTGAGCTTTCGCGATGTTGTTGATCAACTCCATCATGTTTACAGTTTTACCAACACCGGCACCACCGAACAGACCAACTTTACCACCTTTCGCAAACGGGCAAAGTAAGTCAATGACTTTAATACCAGTTTCTAAAAGGTCAGTAGAAGCCGCTTGTTCTGCATAAGAAGGCGCTTGACGGTGAATTGGTAAACGCGCTTCAGTCGCAACAGGACCAGCTTCGTCGATCGGGCGACCAAGAACGTCCATGATACGGCCTAGAGTCGCTGTACCTACTGGTACAGAAATCGGCGCGTTAGTGTTAGTTACGTTCAAACCACGCTTAAGGCCTTCAGTAGAACCCATTGCAATAGTACGAACTACGCCATCACCAAGCTGTTGCTGAACTTCTAAAGTAGTTTCAGTACCATCTACTTGGAGAGCGTCATAGATCTTAGGAACGCTGTTGCGTTCAAACTCGACGTCGATAACCGCGCCGATGATCTGAATGATACGACCGCTATTCATTGCTGTCTCCTCAATTCAAAATAATGTTAAACGGCAGCGGCACCACCAACGATCTCAGAAATTTCCTGAGTAATCGCGGCTTGACGCAGCTTGTTATAAATAAGTTGCAGGCTCTTAATGATCTCGCCTGCGTTGTCTGTCGCTGCTTTCATAGCGACCATACGTGCAGACTGCTCACATGCGATGTTTTCAATCACACCTTGATACACCACAGACTCGATATAGCGAACCAACAAGCCATTTAAAAGCTCTTCAGCTTCAGGCTCGTAGATGTAATCCCAACCGTATTGACGGTTCAGATTCTTGTCTTCTTCAGCAGCAGCCAAAGGAACAAGTTGTTCGATCTTTTGATTTTGAGTCATGGCATTGACAAAGCCGTTTGACACTAGATAAATACGATCTAACTCGCCTTTATCATAAGCGTCCAACATCACCTGTACAGAACCAGATAACTGCTCAAGACTTGGGGCATCACCGACTTGCGTCGTCGCACCAAGCACTTTACCGCCGTAGTTTTTAAAAAACGAAACCGCTTTTTGACCAATTAAAGCAAATTGAACTTCAATTGACTGCTCTTGTTGCTGTTGAACGTGTTTAACCACTTTCTTGAACAGGTTAATGTTCAAACCACCAGCAAGGCCACGATCTGAAGACACAATGATATAGCCAACGCGCTTAACCGGGCGTTCAACCATATAACGGTGTTTGTATTCAGGATTCGCTTGGACCAAATGAGCAATTACACGGTGCATATTTTCGGCATACGGACGGCCTTGAGCCATGCGCTCTTGCGCACGACGCATCTTAGAAGCTGCTACCATTTGCATCGCTCGAGTAATCTTCTGCGTGCTCTTGATACTAGCTACTTTGGCGCGAATTTCTTTTAAATTTGCCATACGCTTAACCTAGTATTCGAAAGCCCTTGCGAGCTTCCGAAGGTTGATTCCGTGAACCAAACCGACACTAAATTCAACAGAGGTTGAAATTAGTAAGTTTGAGTCGCTTTAAAGCTTTCAATACCTGCTTTGATTGCAGCTTCGATGTCTTTGTTGTAATCACCAGAGGCATCGATTTGTTGCATTAACGCAGCATGTTCTGAACGGAAGTAAGAAATTAACGCAGCATCAAAGTCTACGATTTTCTTAACGTCTACGTCAGCCATGTAGCCTTCGTTAGATGCATAAATTGAAACAGCTTGGTCAGCAATTGAGTATGGAGCATATTGTTTTTGCTTCATTAACTCAGTTACACGTTGACCATGTTCAAGTTGCTTACGAGTTGCTTCGTCAAGATCAGAAGCGAACTGAGCAAATGCTGCCAATTCACGGTATTGCGCCAAAGCAGTACGGATACCACCAGACAATTTCTTGATGATCTTAGTTTGCGCTGAACCACCAACACGAGATACAGAGATACCCGCGTTCACAGCAGGACGAATACCTGCGTTGAATAATGATGTTTCAAGGAAGATCTGACCATCAGTAATCGAAATTACGTTGGTTGGTACGAATGCAGATACGTCACCCGCTTGAGTTTCAATAATCGGCAATGCAGTTAATGAACCAGTTTGGCCTTTAACTTCACCGTTAGTGAATTTCTCAACGTAGTCAGCAGATACACGAGAAGCACGTTCAAGTAGACGCGAGTGTAGATAGAACACGTCACCTGGATACGCTTCACGACCTGGTGGACGGCGTAAAAGCAATGAAATTTGACGGTAAGCAACAGCTTGCTTAGACAAGTCATCATAAATGATTAACGCATCTTCACCGCGGTCACGGAAGTATTCGCCCATTGTACAGCCAGAGTACGGAGCTAGATACAGCATTGCTGCTGGATCAGCTGCAGCTGCTGCTACAACAGTTGTATACGCCATAGCGCCAGTTTCTTCTAGCTTGCGTACCACGTTAGCGATAGTCGATTGTTTTTGACCGATTGCTACGTATACACATTTAATGCCAGAGTTTTTCTGAGCGATGATCGCGTCGATCGCCATTGCTGTTTTACCAGTTTGACGGTCACCAATGATCAACTCACGTTGACCACGGCCTACAGGGATCATTGTATCTACTGATTTATAACCAGTTTGTACAGGTTGATCCACTGATTGACGCCAAATTACGCCTGGTGCTACTTTTTCAACAGCATCAGTTAATTTTGCATCAATAGGACCTTTACCATCAATCGGGTTACCCAAAGCATCTACTACACGGCCTAAAAGTTCTGGACCAACCGGAACTTCTAATACACGACCTGTGCAACGCGCTTTTTGACCTTCTTGAAGGCTTAAGTAGTTACCTAAAACAACGACGCCCACTGAATCCTGTTCTAGGTTCAGTGCCATACCGTAAAGGCCGCCGTCGAATTCGATCATTTCACCGTACATAGCGTCAGCTAAGCCGTGAATACGCACAATACCGTCGGAAACCATAACAATGGTTCCTTCGTTCTTAGCGGTTGCGCTGGTGTCCAGATCGCCGATACGCTGTTTAATGAGCGCACTGATCTCGGATGGATTCAGTTGTTGCATTGCGCTATACCTCAATCTTTTTAAAGTTCAGTCTTCTAAATGCAATTAAGCAAGAAGACGAGTACGCATTTTTTCAAGCTTGTTAAGCGCAGAATCATCTATCACTTGGTCGCCTGCACGAATAACTACACCAGCAATCAGCGCTGGGTTAACTTCTACAGAAACATTTACCGCCGCTTCGAATTTTTTCTCTAATGCGTGAGTAAGAAGTTGTTCCTGTACAGAAGTCAATGGGAATGCTGATTCAATCACAACATCCACAGTATTGTTATTCTGTGATTTAAGCTGCTCATATTCTGCTGCAATCTCAGGAAGAAGAACCAAACGGTTATTCTCTGCAAGCAATGTCAGGAAGTTAGACACTGCCGCAGTTTGGTCTTCACCTAAAACTTTCGCAAAAAGAGCCACCTGCTCAGCAGGTGTAAGCTCAGGGCGATTTAGATAAGCTGAAAATGCTTCGTCTTGCACCGCAGCACTGAGCAATTCAAGTGCTGTTGACCAAGAGTCAGTTGCACTTTGCTCAGAAGCGTAAGCAAATGCTGCTTTAGCGTATGGGCGTGCCAACGTCAAGAGTTCAGCCATAATCCGCCTCTCTTAAAGTTTAGCAGCCAGCTGAGTCAGCATGGCATTGTGAGCTTCTGCATCAACTTGCTGGCTAAGAATTTTCTCAGCACCAGTTACTGCAAGAGCAGCCACTTGTTGACGCAATTCTTCGCGAGCAGCATTGATTTCAGTATCAACAGCTTCTTTAGCCTGTTGACGAATACGCTCACCTTCAGCCGCAGCTTGGGTACGCGCTTCTTCGATCAATTGTGCACCACGACGGTTCGCTTGTTCGATCAATTGAGCCGCTTGTGCTTTTGCCGCGTCTAACTCAGCTTTCACTTGTGCTTGCGCATCTGCAAGGTCAGCCTTCGCTTTTTCAGCAGCATTTAAGCCATCAGCGATTTTACGCTGACGTTCACTAATCGCATTGATTAGTGGTGGCCATACAAACTTCATGCAGAATGCGACGAAAATCGCAAACGCAATCGCTTGGCCAAACAATGTGAGGTTGATATTCATTGCAAATTCCTCAAATAGTGAATTTCGGAATTAAGCTGATTAACCTACAAATGGATTAGCGAAGATGAAGAACAAGCCAATACCAACACCGATCATAGGCACAGCATCAAGAAGACCCGCGATTAAGAACATACGAGTTTGAAGTTGTGGAGCCAATTCTGGTTGACGAGCTACAGCTTCAAGGAAACGGCCGCCTAGAAGACCAAAACCAATCGCAGTACCTAAAGCACCGAAAGCGATCAAGATAGCAGATGCAATTGCAACTAGACCTAAAGTGAGTTCCATGATAATTCCTCAGAGGTTAGGTTTTATACCAAATTAAGTTAAAAAATTGTGTACCCAACCATCCGTTGACAGTTAGGCAATACCATTAATGCTTTTCGCTTGCCATACTCATGTACACGATAGTCAACATCATGAAAATGAATGCTTGTAGCGTAATAATCAAAATGTGGAAAATCGCCCAAGGCACAGACAACGCCCACTGGATCCAGAACGGTAATAACGCGATAAGAATGAAGATTAACTCACCCGCATACATGTTACCGAACAGTCGTAGAGCCAATGAAACTGGTCGCGCCAAGAAAGTAGTCAATTCCAACAATAAGTTAAATGGAATTAAAAGCACTTTAGCAACTGGATTACTTGGGTTAAATGGGTTCAGTGCTAACTCACCAACGAAGCCGCCAACACCTTTCTCACGAATACTATAGAAAATAATTAAGAAGAATACAGAAATAGACATACCGAGGGTAATGTTTGGATCTGTAGTCGGAACAATTTTAAAGTAAACCTGATGAGGGTCTACACCCAGCATAGAAGCAATCGCGTGTTGAGCTACATAAGGAATAAAGTCAACAGGGATCAAATCCATCAAGTTCATGAGGAAAATCCACACGAAAATGGTTAATGCTAAGGGTGCAATTAATCGAGACTTCCCGTGGAAGGTATCACGTACACTTGAATCTACAAACTCGATAATCATTTCAATTGCAGACTGGAACTTGGTAGGAACACCAGCATTAGCCGCTTTCGCAACCAACCAGAACAACAAACAGAAAATCAGACCCAGTCCGATAGACCAACCCATTGAATCCAAGTGAATAGCAGTGAACCCCATCTGTTGAGCTTCAGCACCGCTCTCGGCCAATTTCCACGTACCGTCCGGCATTTTGCCATAGGTCATGTTGGTCAAGTGATGCTTGATATACTCGGTCGAAGTAAGGGCATGTTCTTCAGCAGCCATAAATCACACCTGGTCAATGTCAAAAAACTAATAGAACAAACGAATATCGCGTGCTGCTTGATATCTCGCCTGCTCCTGAAAAACTTTTCAATTTCTTGTTGTGCTTATACTCATTTTTGTAGACGTGACGCCCAAAACGGAGCGACCCACGACATGGCTTGAACAAGTATAAAACCACAAAACAACGCCACCGCTGACAACGGTTTAACATTGCTTAAAATTAAAATGAAACCAACAATCACAATGGCAAACTTTCCCATCAAGCCTTTATACATGTTCGAAAGAACTTGTTTAGACGCGCGGGCTCCTGCTGCTCGAAACGATTGCCACGAAAAATAACAAGTCGCGAGCCAACATACCAGTGCACCTAATGCTGCACTCAAGGCTGCGGTTGAGTCTTTCACGACCCAGCCGATCAAGGCTGAAACAGGGATCATACAGGCTTGCAGGAGGACCAAAGCTTTCGCTAATCGTCGGTCAATCAAGCGACTAGTTCGGCTCATTATTTATTCACTCACAGCAATCATGCTTGACAAGTTTAACAGGTGATTATTTTTAATCGCAGGCATTATAGAGTTACACCCCTGAACATGCAATCTTTTCCCGACCTTAGTCGTGTTTTTTTAAATCGGACCACTGCTGTTAAACTAATCAAAATCTGTCTATTTTTTAAATCATTAGCGTGCATTTAGTACACATTTCTGGGTTTCTGTGGCCAATTGCTGCCAAGCCTGCACAAAGTCCCCTGCCCCGCTCATGCTTTCATCGACATGCTGGAACAGTACCGGATTGAGTTTGCGGTACTGGTTCTCACTGGCATGACCTTCGGCCAGCAGACACATTTTGCGCTGTGGACGATGATCCTGTAAAAACTTGATTTGCGCCACGGTTGGTGAAACATGTGGATCATCGGTCAATGCCCCCATGAATTTTAAATTGAGTGGGCGCTCAAGATACTGGTAGGCATCGTGATAAGACCAATAAGGTTTGGCTTTGTTACTTGAACTATAACGCTGAGCCGTAGCAAACATGTTTTGTGCAAAGTCACGGGCATTTTTCCAGTAGCGTTCACGATGCTCCGGCAATTGCTGCGAACGTAGCGCCGCAATAAAGAAACCAATCCGCACTGCATTATTCGGATCGAGCCAGACATGCGTGTCTACCGTATTTTTTAAGGCCTCGCCACGCGGATTACGCATCGGCAAGGTGGTCAATATCCCCGAGTCTAACAGTGCAATGCCTTTATTACTTTCATTCAGCACTTTGGCCAAGGGTGCTTCATGCGCCTGACCCAGCCAGATCACCAGACCTGCATTCTGAATAGTTTTTCGATGCGCCGGAGTCAGACTCACATCATGTCCACTTTGGTTGGCCAGCAATAAAGTCGGCTGTTCCACACCTTGGGTAATTTTCTTGGCAATCAGATAGATCGGCTGCGTAGACACCACCAGACTTTGTGACCAACTGAGTGTACTGAACAATGCCAGCAGACTGATTGCAAGGAGACGGAACATGAGTAGAAATCACTTAAAAACGATAAAATCAGGAAGTGTTATAATATAACAAAAATACAAAAATACCTATGCCTAATCGAAACTCAGAACGCTTCATGTTAAGATTTGAAATCTATTAATTTTCAGTTTCGCACTTGAGGTGAACTATGGGTTCCTGTTCGCACGAACACCACAACGCATTGCACGGCGTGCACGACCATCCCAATGTCGCACAACGTCTTGCTGAAGCGGAAAGTCTTTGTGCAGCAAGCGGCGCACGCCTTACACCTTTACGTAAAGAAGTGCTGGAACTCATTCTGAATGCGCATGGCCCGATGGGCGCCTATGATCTGCTGGCACAAATGAAAAATGCCAGTGATCGTCCTGCAGCACCACCCACGGTGTATCGCACTCTGGATTTTTTATTAAGCAAAGGGCTGATTCATCGTCTGACCTCGATCAATGCCTATATTCCCTGTTGCCATCCGCGTGAAGGTCATCAGGCCGCTTTTTTAATCTGTACCGAATGTAAAGCCGTCAAAGAAGCGTCGGCTCAGGGCCTGCTCGATCAACTCGATGCACTGGCCAGCTCGGACGACTTCACGGCACATCACAGCATTATCGAAATTTCAGGAATTTGTCAGCAGTGCCGCAACAAAGCTTAAGTGCCTCTCCCTTGATTCAGCTTTCCAAGATCTGGGTCAAAATCGATGAGCGCGATATCTTAAAAGCCATTGATTTCTCGTTACAAGAGAAAGAAATTGTCACACTGATTGGTCCCAATGGTGCTGGTAAATCGACCTTGATTAAAGTCATGCTGGGCATACTGAAACCACAATCGGGTGAAATCAAAACTGCGCGCAAACTCAAATTTTCCTATGTGCCGCAAAAATTCAATCCCTCACATAGCTTACCGCTACGGGTAAAAGATTTATTAGCACTAGAAAAGTGCCCGTCCCAGATTAAAACTGAAATTATCCGGGATACCGGTATTAGTAAACTGCAAGATTCTAAAGTTCAGCAGTTGTCTGGTGGCGAACGTCAGCGGGTGCTATTGGCTCGTGCCTTATTACGTCAGCCGGACATTTTAGTTCTCGATGAACCGATGCAGGGTCTAGACATCCAGTCCGAAGCTGAACTGTATGAATATGTGCGTAACTTGCCGGAAAAATATGGCTGTGCCGTACTGATGGTTTCACATGACCTACAATGGGTGATGCAAGGTACGACTCGTGTGGTCTGCTTAAACAAGCATATCTGTTGTAGCGGGCTGCCGGAAAGCGTGCAGCAACATCCTGAATATCAGGCGATTTTTGGCACCAATCGCGTATTCTATCAACATCATCATGATCATTGCGCACATGGTGATTCTGCCACCCCCTGTCAGCATGACTCACGTCCTCATATTCACCCCGAGCCGGAAGCTTAAACCATGATGGATTGGTTACAACTCCTTTTACCTGCATGGATCATGGGTACGCTATTGGTATTTCTGACTGCCCCATTGGGCTGTCTCATGCTCTGGCGACGTATGTCATTTTTTGCTGACACTATGGCACACGGTACTTTACTCGGTGTTGCCATTGCTGGGGCTTTAAGTTTACCGCTGTGGATAGGAGTCACTTTTATTGCCTTATTATTGGTAGGGATTTTGTGGATACTGCATGATCCGCGCCTGCCGAATGATGCCTTGCTGGCGCTGTGTTCAGCAACACTGCTTTGCTCAGGTCTATTGTTCATTCAGCATTTACCGAGTTTAAGACCGGAACTTCTCAGCTATCTATTTGGTGATCTACTGACGATTTCCTGGGCGGACTTACCCACCTTTGCTATCGTGATTATTCTGGCCTTAGCCGTTCTCTATAAAAGCTGGCAAGCGCAGATTCAAATCGCAATTGATCCGGACATGGCGGTCAGTGAAGGTGTAAATGCCAAATGGCAACGCCTGATCTTTATGTTGTTATTGGCATTGTTTACCGTGCTTGCGCTGAAAGCAGTCGGTTCACTCTTGATGGGGGCATTACTGGTGATTCCTGCCTTGACTGCACGGCTCCTTGCACACTCACCCAAACAAATGGTGATCTGGGCATTCGTGATTGCGCAAATTGGGGTGACCGTGGGCCTATGGTCGAGTGCCGGTCTCAATACTTCGACTGGTTTAACCATTGTACTGACCATGGCGGTGCTATTTGCACTGATCTTCTGTGTGCAGAAGTTTAAAAAGCTGAATTAATCTTTCTGTTAAATCATGATGATTTTCTAATGATCTATTCCGCCTCTCTCCTTTAAGGAGAGAGCAAAGACTCTTTATTGATGCACCAAACTCAATAAAAATGCAGCGCCGGCAAATAACCCGGCAAAAGTCCGGTTCATGACTTTTTGTTGTTTCGGCGATCTAAGTAGCCTTAAAACTTTAGCAGCCAATCCGGTATAACCCGCCATCACAATCAGATCAATCGTCACCATTGTCGCAGCCATAATCAAATACTGAATCCATTGTGGCTTAGACAAATCCAGAAATTGCGGCAAGACGGCCAGTAAAAATACGATGGCTTTAGGATTAGTGATATTAACCAAGAAACCATGCAGTACCAGTTTCCCTCTCGATTTTCGCGCCAATTCATGTTTAATTTCGATAGATTGTACAGGTGCTTTCCATTGCAAAATAGCCAAATACAATAAATAGCCGACACCAAACCATTTCACTACTAAAAATGCCCATGGGGTTGTCGCAAACAAAACTCCCACACCTGCCGCAACCACTGCAATCTGCACCAGTAACGCCAGTTGCAGACCCAGCGCATTCCAGTAACCATGCCGAAAACCATAATTCAGTCCACTCGACATGGAAGCAATCGCTCCTGCGCCCGGAGAGACACTAATCACCCAGCAGGCCAGCATATAGGCAAACCACATTTGATAGGACATGGATATTTAACTCAGCAAAACTTGCCCAATATTATATGAATTTTCTAATAAAATCAGGCTAAAAACCTGCTTAAATATAAGGCATTGCACTATTCACTCTGTCTAGCTTCAGGCACAATATGTACATTAAAAACAGGATCTATCCTTACAGGAGCCATGAATGACAGCCCAATCGGTAATCTTGCCACTTCCTTCAGATCATGCCCGTTTTATTGTTTTACGTCTTAAAGATTTGAGTATTGAACAATTAAAAGAACAACTCGAACATCTTTTTACTTCGCGTGATCGTCTTATTACGCAACATCCTCAAGCACAAATTAAAACGGCAGTGGCTTTTGGTCCTGAACTGTGGGCAAAACTTTATGATCAAGCTCCTGCAGGCTTTAAACAGCTTGAGCCCATTCATGGTTCATTTGAAATGCCAGTGGTTCCGGCAGATATGATCATTCATATTGCCAGTGCCCGTGCTGATATCTGTTTTGCGCTCAGTCAGGCTTTTTTTGAAGGCATTCAGGATCAGGTTCAGGTGCTGGATGAGCGGGTTTGCTTCCGCTATTTTGATGGTCGTGACATAACTGGCTTTATTGATGGAACTGAAAATCCGCAATTCCCGGATGATCGTGCTGAAGTCGCATTATTAGGTGAAGATTCAGGTATTTTCCAAGATGGTTCATTTATTTTTGCCCAACGTTACGCGCATAACCTGGAAAAATGGAAAAAGCTAAAAGTTGATACTCAGGAACAGGTTATGGGTCGTACCAAGCTTGAATCGATTGAGCTGGATGATGAGGTCAAACCTGAAAATGCGCACGTGTCACGTACTGTAGTGGAAGATGAAGAAGGCGAAGAAATGGAAATCCTACGTCATTCTCTGCCTTATGGTGATGGACGTGGTGACCAGGGTCTATTCTTTATTGCCTACACCAAAGACCTTACGATTATCGATGCTATGTTAGAACGTATGTTTGGTACCTTTGGCGATGGAATTCATGATCGTCTGCTTCATTTCGTAACACCTCTAGATGGTGCCTATTACTTTGCGCCAAGTGAGGAGCTGCTGGGAGAGGTTTTGGAAGGGTAAAAGTAAAAAAGCCGGCGAGAGCCGTCTTTTTTCTATAATTCTAATTTAATATTTTTCTTACTTCCTGAAGAATCGCTATAACTTAAATTAAATTTTTTATCTATAGAATAAAAATTTCCAATTCTTCTAACTTCAATAGGCTTTGTTGCATAAACATTCAAAAGCTGAGTTTTCCCCAATCCATTCAAATTTAAGTGACAACTTGGGTGTGAGGTCTACCTAATTCCGTAAATCTATTCAGAACTGCCACACGCGCATGAACTTC
>NZ_VPDG01000026.1:0-21912 GCF_013417805.1 Acinetobacter sp. YH12226
TGTCAACTAGCAATGAAAACTATTTTTAAACTTTCTTTCTAAAACCGAACTTAATCAAAGTTAACTAAGTCACTGTTTTATCAGAAGTTTTAATCTTCATCACCGCCGATGGATGTGCATTCTACAGCATTCCCGACCCAATACAACCCCTATTCTTAAATAATTCAGCAAAAATATCACGACTGTTTATTTATTCTACAAAAATTATAGGTTTTTCTATTTTTCACTCAAAATTTATTCAATTACTGATGTTTTAAAGTAGTTTATTTACTTATCAAAGGATATTTCTAGTTAATTTAATTGCTATATCTATCTAAAAATTTTTTATTGTCTTTATTTCAGATCAAACACAACAGATGAGTTAATAAAATAGATTTACTATGGAATCCCTTACCCATTTTAAAAATATAATCCTCATCCATCCATTAAAATTCCATTCATCAAGATAATCACTCTATAGATAAACTCTGGTTGAATTGTTGAATGATTAAAATTAAGAGTGAAGCAATGCGAGAAGAAAGCAATCTTTAATGCACAGTTTTATTAGATGAAAAATAATTTAATAGGGGTTCGAGCATTCATCATGATAGTCACCGATAACAATTGTATATTTTTTATTCACATTGAATTTCAGGCATAAAAAAACCGCTTAACGCGGTATCTTTTATCTCGACCATCTTGAAGGAGATGGTCGGAGCAGTAGGATTCGAACCTACGACCCCCTGGTCCCAAACCAGGTGCACTACCAGGCTGTGCTATGCTCCGATTTCAACTTTAAAAGTTGGGGTGAATGACGGGATTCGAACCCGCGACAACTGGAATCACAATCCAGGGCTCTACCAACTGAGCTACATCCACCATCATTTTGATTCTTAACATCAAGCGACCAAATGGCGCGCCTGACAGGATTCGAACCTGTGACCATCCGCTTAGAAGGCGGATGCTCTATCCAACTGAGCTACAAGCGCGTTACTGATGCAAACATCATTTGCCTTGAAGAATTGGTCGGAGCAGTAGGATTCGAACCTACGACCCCCTGGTCCCAAACCAGGTGCACTACCAGGCTGTGCTATGCTCCGATTCATCTCAGCTTTCGTATCGAACATCGTTCGGTACGGTGTGCATTCTAGGCGTGACGCCCGGAGACGTCAACACCTATATTTAAAAAAAACCGAAAAAACGCTTCAAGCGTTTATTTATCAATCGCTTCAGACATTTTTTATACAAATTTTAACGTTTTAGTCCGGCACTAAAGTTCAGCATGCGATCTAGAGGCAGTTTAGCTCGTTCAGCAAGTACCGGATCGACATGCACTTCCTGATCTTTATGCTGTAACACATGCAAGATACCATCCAGCTCGTTCATGGCCATCCAAGGACAATGCGCACAAGAACGACAAGTTGCCCCCTCTCCTGCGGTTGGTGCTTCAATCAGAATTTTATCCGGCACTGCCTGCTGCATTTTATAAAAAATACCGCGATCAGTAGCTACGATTAAACGCTGATTTGGCAAAGTTTGTGCTGCTTTAATTAATTGTGAGGTACTACCCACCGCATCGGCAATCTCGACCACAGACATCGGTGATTCGGGATGTACCAGAACTGCCGCATCTGGATAGAGCGCTTTCATATTGGCAATACCGCGTGAACGGAATTCTTCATGCACGATACAGGCGCCATCCCAGAGCAACATCTCTGCACCGGTTTTTTTCTGGATATAACGACCCAGATGCTGATCTGGTGCCCAGATGATTTTTTCGCCCAGACTGTCCAGATGTTCGATAATTTCCACTGCACAACTTGAAGTGACGACCCAATCGGCTCGGGCTTTCACGGCCGCTGACGTGTTGGCATAAACCACCACAGTATGATCCGGGTGCGCATCGCAAAAAGCGGTAAACTCATCGACAGGACAACCTAAGTCCAGTGAACAGGTCGCTTCCAAAGTTGGCATCAGCACGGTTTTATTGGGTGAAAGAATTTTAGAGGTTTCGCCCATAAATTTCACACCAGCTACCACAAGCGTTGAAGCTGGATGATCGCGACCAAAACGCGCCATTTCCAGTGAATCGGAAACACAGCCCCCCGTCAGTTCAGCCAGTTCTTGCACTTCAGGATCACAATAATAATGCGCCACCAAAACAGCATCCTGTTTTTCCAGCTCTGCCTTGATCTGTGCAAATTTGTCCAATTTTTCCTGCTGGCTCATTTGATGTTGTTGTGGAACACCTAAACGATCTAAATGCGCCTGCACAATCGATTTAGCTTCATTGGCTATTAATTTGGTCGCATCATTCATAACAACTCTTACTCTACCCTCATGGTTCACTATTCAATGAACCTTTCACCCTACATCCCGGTCATCTCTGGCGAAATGCTATTTTTGACCAGTCATTAAAAATCATTAAGTATAAAAAAAGCCCCACAACGGAGGCTTTAGAAACAATCTGAATTATGAGCGATAATCTGCATTGATTTTTACGTAGTCATACGACAGGTCACAGGTATAAACCGTATCTTTTGCCTGACCTCGTCCAAGATCAACACGAATCGTCATTTCAGCCTGGGCCATCACACGTGCACCGGCTGCTTCAGTATAGTCTGCGGCCGCACCACCATCTTTGCAGATTTGTACATCATCTAACCAAACCTGAATTTTTGCAACGTCTAAATTTGGCACACCGGCATAACCAATCGCTGCCAGAATACGGCCCCAGTTTGGGTCAGAAGCAAAGATTGCGGTTTTGACCAGCGGTGAATGCGCAATGCTATAGGCAATATCGCAGCACTCTTGAGTATTGCCACCACCTTCTACAGTCACGGTAATGAATTTAGTCGCACCTTCACCATCACGTACAATCAGTTGCGCAAGGCGTTTCATGGTACGTGTCAATACGTCTAGCACCACTGCATAACGTGGATCTTCAGTCGAAGTGATTTCAGCACCACCGGCCTGACCTGTGGCAATAAAAATACACGAGTCATTAGTTGAGGTATCGCCATCAATTGTAATACGGTTAAACGATACATTGACTGTTTCAGTTAATAACTGTTGAACCAGTTCACGGCTGATCGGTGCATCCGTCGCAACATAGCCCAGCATGGTCGCCATATTCGGGCGAATCATGCCCGCACCTTTGGAAATACCGGTCATGGTATAAGTCACACCATCCAGCTCGAACTGTTCTGACGCACCTTTCGGAGTAGTATCTGTGGTCATGATTCCAGTCGCTGCATCGTCCCAGGCATCATCACGCAATGAATCCAGCGCAGGCTGTAAACCTGTAAGCAAACGCTCCATTGGAAGCTGCTCACCAATCACACCAGTCGAGAATGGCAACACTTCAGCAGCCTGTACGCCTGCAAGTTCAGCTAACTTGGCACAGGTGGCTTCTGCATTTGCCATGCCTGTAGGACCTGTTCCTGCATTGGCATTGCCGGTATTGATTACCAGGTAACGTGGATTTCCCGCTTGCAAATGTGCTTTGGATACATGCACAGGTGCTGCACAAAAGGCATTCTGGGTAAACACTCCAGCAACATTGGAGCCTGCAGCCAGTTCAAATATCACCAGGTCACGTCGGTTCTGATAGCGCACATAGGCTTCAGCCGAACCAATTTTAACCCCTTTCACCACATGCATCTGTGGCATAGATACGTCACCAACTGCCATTTTAAAGTCCAATATTGAAGTTTTAGAAAAATACAGCTTAGTTGATCTGCAACAAAAAATCGAGCCAAAGCCTGAGCCAGCCTGAGATTTGTTATGGGTTTTCACAATAAAAAACCAGTCATCAAGACTGGTTTCTACGTTTTTAAAATTAAGATATTTTTAATTTTGTGCAAGTTGTCCAGATTCGCTTAGTAAAGCCTGTTTCGCTTGTTGTTGACTTGCACTAGAAAGTGCAGGATTAGTAGCAACAATACGGTCTGCATTTGCCGCATTAGCAGCTGCAATCGCAGCGGTCTGCAACACAATCGGACGATTCTGATTGGCAAAGGTATAACGGATGCCGGTACGTGGGCTTGCCACAGTCACTTGTGCATCGGTACGTTGTACTTGAGCAGTAGTCGTACCCACCGCTTGCTGAACTTTATCAATTGTTGTGGTCGCTGCAGTTTGTGCAAAACTTAAGGCAGGCGTTGCCAAAGCGGCAATTATGAGCGGTTTTAATACTTTTTTCATTCAGGTTATTCCACTTTGAGGTGTTGAATGAGCCATTAAATAGCATTTAATTCCTAAGACTGCAAACAGTATTCAATTTCTGAAAAATCTTCATATATAAAAAATCAGAGCCATGGGGCTCTGATTTTTAATAGCGTTTAGATCTTGCCATGACACTGTTTGTATTTCAGACCTGAACCACATGGACAAGGCGCATTACGACTTGCCGGTGCTTCAAAGACTGGTGCTACAGGATTCGCCTGAGCATTTTGCTCGGTCGTCACCTCATGTTCACCTGCCAGCAAGCCGTCAAACTCTTCATGAGATAACTGCAAACGCATTGCCTCAGCCTGTGCCTGCTGCTGTGCTTCCATTTCCGCCAGCTCTTCAGGGGTCGGTACGTGGATGCGTGACAGATCTGTTACGACATCTGACTTGATTGTACCGAGCATGTTTACAAACAGGTTATAAGCTTCTTTTTTATATTCCTGCTCTGGATTCTTTTGCGCATAACCACGTAAATGAATACCTTGACGCAAATAATCCATAGCCGCCAGATGCTCTTTCCAATGACGATCCAGAGAATTCAGCATAAAGTGACGTTCAAGCGAAGCTGCAGATTCTTCACCCATTTGTTCACGACGTGAACGGTAGCGGTTCAGTACTTCATCGGTAATGCGCACCACCAAAGCTTCTTCATCCAGACGACGGTCCTGTTCCAGCCATTGTCCGATAGGAAGATCCATCGAAAGATCTTCACGCAGCGCCAGTTCCAGACCTTCAATATCCCACTGGTCATGAATCGATTCAGGCGGAATATAGTTGGCGATTACACCCTGCATCACTTCACGGATCATTTCTTCAATATAATCCTGCAGTGAATTTTCTGCCAGAATGTCGTCACGCTGACTATAAATGATCTTACGCTGTTCGTTATTGACGTCATCGTATTTTAGCAAGTTCTTACGAATATCGAAGTTACGTGCTTCCACTTTACGCTGCGCATTTTCAATCGAACGAGACACCATTTTGTGCTCAATCGCTTCATCTTCCTGCAAGCCCATAGCACGCATCATGCCGACTACGCGATCACCGGCGAAAATACGCATCAAGTCATCTTCAAGTGACAGGTAGAAACGTGATACACCCGGGTCACCCTGACGACCAGCACGACCACGCAGCTGGTTATCGATACGGCGTGATTCATGACGCTCAGAACCGATAATATGCAAACCGCCAGAATCCAGCACAGCCTGGTGATTAACATCCCATTCTGCTTTCAGACGCGTTTCATCTTCAGGAGTCGGGTTTTCAATTTTAGCCAGCAACGCCTTCCAGTTACCACCCAACAGGATATCGGTACCACGACCGGCCATGTTGGTGGCAATCGTCACTGCACGCGGCGCACCGGCCTGCGCAATAATATCGGCTTCACGTTCGTGCTGTTTGGCATTCAGTACTTCATGCTGGATCCCTGCCGCTTTTAGCTTATCCGACAGAATCTCAGAAGCTTCAATGGTGGCTGTACCAATCAAAATTGGTGCGACACCAGCTTCATGCACACGCTGAATTTCTTGAATAATCGCGTTATATTTCCCTTCACGATTTAAATAAATTAAATCGTTATGGTCTTGACGAATCATTGGACGGTGGGTCGGAATCAGCACCACATCCAGACCATAAATTTCTTTCATTTCCGCTGCTTCAGTATCAGCAGTACCGGTCATACCGGATAATTTTTTATACAGACGGAAATAGTTCTGGAAGGTTGTGGTTGCCAGAGTCTGGTTTTCCGGCTGGATTTCCAGACCCTCTTTGGCTTCTACGGCTTGATGCAAACCTTCAGACCAGCGACGTCCCGGCATGGTACGACCGGTATTTTCATCGACAATAATCACTTCACCATCGTTGATGATGTATTGGACATTACGCTGATAGAGATAATGCGCACGGATCGCTGCAGTGACATGATGCAACAGGTTCAGGTTCGATGCTGAATACAAGCTCTCTCCTTCAGCCAGCAAGCCCATTTCAATCAGTTCACTTTCAATGGTTTCAAAACCCACTTCAGTAATTTCAACCGAACGCTGTTTCTCATCAATCCAGAAGTGACCGCCATCCGGCACTTTCTCTTCTTTCTGTGCCTGTAATTTTGGTGGAATATTATTGATGGCTGCATAAAGCTGTGAAGAATCTTCACTTTGACCAGAAATAATCAACGGGGTACGTGCTTCATCAATCAGGATCGAATCGACCTCATCGATAATGGCATAGGTCAAACCACGCTGCTTTTTCTCAGCCAGCGAGAACACCATATTGTCACGCAGGTAATCAAAGCCAAATTCGTTATTGGTACCGTAAGTAATGTCGGCACGATAAGCTTGCGCTTTTTCCATCGGATTTTGCATGGAATAAATAATGCCGATGCTTAGACCCAAAAACTCGAATAATGGACGGTTTAACTCGGCATCACGTTGCGCCAGGTAATCGTTCACGGTAATGACATGCACGCCCTGACCACTGATGGCATTCAGATAACAGGCCAAAGTACCCATCAGGGTTTTACCTTCACCGGTACGCATTTCTGCGATTTTGCCTTCGTGCAAGGTAATACCACCGATCAGCTGCACGTCATAATGACGCATGCCCATCACCCGCTTCGCCGCTTCACGACAGACTGCAAATGCTTCAGGCAGTAATTTATCGAGGGTTTCACCCTTATTATATCGTTGTTTGAATTCTTCAGTTTTTGCAGATAAGTCTGCATCGCTAAGGGTAGATATCGTCGGCTCGAGCACATTAATCTTGTCTACGATTTTACGCATGCGTTTGAGTTCGCGCTCATTTTTGGTACCGAAGATTCCTCCGATCAGACTTGCCAACATGAATAGACTCTCTAAATCTTGCTTGTCAAATGAATATGTTCTTAGTCGTTATTATGGTGCTAGAAATTTGAACTACAAGGGTTTTGCTGTAAAACCGCTAAAAAAATCTGATCCTTAGTTCTAGCCCTAAGATCTAAGGCAAAGTAATGTAGCAAATTTTCCCTGTGCAACATAGTCAATTAAGTGACTGATTTTTGCGCTTCTGGATAGATGGATATCTCACTTATGCAATTTACTCATAAAGAAAGCAAAAAACACTATTTTTAATCATAAAAAAATTGGTTCATATTAAATCGTATCTCGACATTAAAAGACCAATTGAGGCTAAAAAGATGAGTTTACGTTTAGGCGATACCGCACCGAATTTTGAACAGCAATCCAGTGAAGGCCTAATTAATTTTTATGACTTTCTGGGCGATAGCTGGGGCATTTTATTTTCACACCCTGCCGACTATACACCGGTATGTACGACTGAACTTGGCTATACCGCAAAACTTAAAGATGAGTTTGCAAAACGTGGTGTTAAAGCGATTGCCTTGTCGGTCGATAATGTGGAGTCACATCATGGCTGGATTAAAGACATCAATGAAACTCAGAACACTACGGTGAATTTCCCGATCATTGCCGATCAGGATCGCAAAGTTTCTGAGCTGTATGACTTTATTCATCCGAATGCCAGCGAAACGCTAACAGTTCGTTCTTTAGTGATCATTGATCCCAACAAAAAAGTCCGTTTGATTATTACTTATCCTGCATCGACGGGTCGTAATTTCCATGAAATCTTGCGTGTGGTGGATTCACTTCAACTCACCGATAAACATAAAGTGGCCACGCCTGCGAACTGGCAGCACGGTGATGATGTGGTGATTGTCCCTTCACTGAAAGATGAAGAAGAAATCAAGCAACGTTTTCCAAAAGGTTATACAGCGGTTAAACCTTATTTACGCCTCACGCCCCATCCTGAGCAAAATTAAAAGGACTCCTTTTTAATTTTGCGAAAGACAAGCGAAGTAAAGGATAAGAGAAACTCTATTTTCCACATTTTATGCTTTATCGAATACGACATTGACGTGCCACGGATTCGATTTGTTGATACAGCCTGTCTTCGGATAGGCTTTTTTATATTCAAAATCTCGTATTCACTTTAAACTTGAAATAACAAAAACAACATCTACGCTCTGTATGAAAATCTGCATATTTCCAATTCTCATGAGTGGCTACCTCCTAACCACAGGTTGCATGACTACGCCCGCCCTGCCTGAACCTCAACGTCCTCAGCATTGGGGACAGCCCATTCATCAGAATCATAATTTTCATCAAATCAGCAATTTTGTTTATCGTAGTGAGCAGCCTTCAACTGAACTCATTCCTTTATTAAAGCAGCATCAAATCGATGTAGTTATTAATTTACGTTCACGGGATCAAGACAGCTTTGTTTTGAGCAATGAAAACTTTCAGCTACATCATGTACCCATACATACCTGGGCAATTGATCGGGAAGATTTATTGAAAATTATGCTACTGATTCAGCAAGCGCAACAAAATCACCAGAAGGTGCTCTTGCATTGTTATCACGGTTCAGACCGAACTGGTGCAAGTGTCGCCATGTACCGGATTATTTTTGAACATTGGCCGATTGAGCAGGCACTACAGGAAATGAAACATGGCGGATATGGTTTTCATGCCATTTGGCACAATATTGAAAATTTATTTACCCCTGAAAATGTAAAATGGATTCGCGAGCAACTCACGAATCCATCTACAGAAACTTTGATTAATACTAAGAATTAACGCTTATCTAGCGGCACCCAATCGTTCACCCAAGCTGATTTCATATTCAGGCTGGCATCAGACGCAATTTTCTTACGAAGTGCATCTGCAGTCTCACGGTCTTTGGACGGACCCACCATGATACGTACACCTTTAGACGTTGAGCTTTTGGTTACTTTATAACCTTTGGCACGCAGTTTGGCTGCTACAGCATCTGCATTGGCTTCATTCGCTGCCAGTGCCACCTGCACCATCCATTGCTTGTCCTCTTCACCTTCCAGTAACTTACGCGCCTGTTCAGCTTCTGCTTTCTTCTTGGCTTCTTCGGCTGTAGCCTTTTTCTTGGCTTCTTCAGCTTTACGTTTTTCGTCAGCTTTACGTTTTTCCTCGGCAGCTTTACGTTCAGCTTCTTTCTTTTCAGCCGCTTTACGCTCTTCCTCGGTTTTACGTTTTGCTTCAGCCGCCTTACGTTCTGCTTCGGCTTTTTGCTGTTGCTCTAACTTGCGTTTTTCTTCAGCGGCTTTACTTTCAGCAGCTTTACGCTCTGCTTCTTTCTTGGCTGCGTCAGTAGAACTATTGGCTTTTTGTTGGTCCAGCTGCTGCTGGGCTAACTTTTTTTCTTGCACCGCTTTTTCTTCAGCCAGACGTTTCTGCTTGGCCTGTTCATCTTCCACCAGTTCTGGTGGAATATTATCGGAACTTTGCTGTCCTAGGCGGTGTGCATTCAGGGCAGCATATTCTTCAGCCGCTTTACGTGCAGCATCTGCTTCAGCCTGCTGTTGCATCGCTAAAAATTCGGCTGCACGCGCCTCCTGTTCTGCAACCGCTTTTTCCCGGTCACGGCGTTGCTGTTCAAGTAAACGCTTTTCTGTTTCTACATCGACCGTCAAAGAACCGAGCGAATGATTGCCTGCCTCTTTATTTTCAACTTCCGCAGCCTGTGCCGGATTTTGCTGACGGTCCTGATTGATTTCATCTTGGCCTTTCAGGAGTAATGCTGCCAATAAAACACCACCACCGAGTAAAACAACACCGCCCATCCAGCGCTGTTTGTTATTCATTGACATTCTTCCAAATACTCCCATACCGCTTCTAAGGTATGAAATGATCCACATACCAAAATCAGCTGATTATTATCTGTTTGATCCAGTGCTGATTTAAAAGCTAATTTTACATTATCAAATTGTTCTACCGCCTCACCGCTTAAAGCATCAGCCAAAACTGTGACCTCTGCCGCACGTGGGACGAATAATGGTGCAATTTTCCACAATTGAACCGTGTCTTTCAATAACTTGACGACAGAATTTATATCTTTATCTGCCAGCATTGAAAATACACAAATGACTTCATTATATTTTTGATTGTAATTTAAATAATCTCGTAATTGTTTCAGCAGAAATTCCACCCCATGCGGGTTATGTCCTGCATCAAAAATCACGGTTTTATTCTGGATTTGACGGATTTCAAACCGTCCCGGCAATTTTGCCGTTTGAATGCCTTGTGCAATTGCCTGCTGGCTGACGTTTAATCCGCTCAGCAGAATGGCGGCCACGGCGGTAGAAATATTATCCAGTGCCAGCGAACCTGTTGGGAGTTTTAAGGTCGTACCCGATGAAGCAAAAGCCCAGCTTTGGCCATCTTCAAAGGCTTTATAGAAATAATCCCGGTTGATTGCATACAAAGATGCATTACATTCTTGAGCTTTATTTAGAATGGCTTGCGGGATCTGTTGCTGTCCACCAAACACGACTGGAATATCCGGGCGAATAATTCCGGCCTTTTCAAAAGCAATTTTCTCGATGGTGTCACCAAGCCAGTCAGTATGATCCAGACCAATATTGGTAATCACCGCCACATCCGGATTGACCACATTGACCACATCCAGACGGCCGCCTAAACCAACTTCCAGCACCCAGACATCACAGCACTGATCTTTAAAAATCACAAAAGCAGCCAGTGTCGTGGCTTCAAAGAAAGACAGGCTCAAACCGCATTCGCGACGAGCCTGATCGACCTGAACAAAAGCATCAATCAGCAACTGATCTTCCACTTCAATGCCGCGCAATTTAACACGCTCATTGAAACGGTACACGTGGGGGGATTGATATAGCCCGACCTTGAAGCCTTGCGCATTCAGGATCGCGGCCAGCGTGGTGGTGGTCGAACCCTTACCATTGGTTCCTGCCACCGTCAGCACTTTGGCCTCTGGAGATGTCACGCCCAGCTTTTCAGCTACAGGAATAACCCGTTCCAGACCTAAATCAATACCCGTAACGTGAACATGGCTCCAATAATCGAGCCATGTATTTAAAGAATCTGTTGCTAAGGGTGCTGTGTTCAATGCAAATTCATCAACTTCGTAACGATACGATAAACTGTATCACGTAATGCATGACGGTGAACAATCTGATCGATTACCCCATGATCAAGCAAATATTCCGCGCGCTGGAACGGTTCTTCCAGTTTTTCACGTACAGTCTGTTCGATCACACGTTTACCGGCAAAGCCAATCATCGCTTTCGGTTCAGCAATATGTACATCACCCAGCATTGCCAATGATGCGGTCACACCGCCGTACACTGGATGAGTCAGTACCACGACATAAGGCAGACCTGCTTCTTTTAAACGCTGGATCGCAGCCGAAGTGCGCGCCATTTGCATCAGGGACAACATGCCTTCCTGCATACGTGCACCACCCGAAGCAGCAAAACAGATCAGGGGCTGACGGGTTTCAATCGCACGTTCTGCCGCCTGAACAAAGCGGTCACCGACCACTGTACCCATAGAACCGCCCATGAAGTCGAATTCAAACGCACAGGCAATCATCGGTACGCCTTTCAGCAAACCTTGAATTACCACCAATGCTTCGGTTTCACCAGTTTTCTTTTGTGCTTCCGCCATACGGTCTGGATAGGCTTTGCTATCGACAAATTTCAGCGGATCTTTGGCTATAAATTCCTGACCCAATTCTGTTTGCACCTGGTCAAAGAACCAGTTCAGACGTTCACGGGCTTTCATACGCAAATGTTCATCACATTGCGGACAGACATAAGCATTAAATGACATGGCAGTACGGGTCACCAATGCATGACATTCAGGGCACTCAATCGTAGGCTCGGTAAATGTCGCTTTATATGCCGTTTGCTCATCGGGTACCTGAATGCCCGGAACAGTACGCTCCGTCCATGGGGTCGATGGGCTCAGAATTTTGCCTGATTTCACTTGTTGACTCATACTAACTCATCGAGCGCTGCTCGAAGCTCCTTGACTTTATTCACCGTCGCAATAACGGCTTGTTCTGGTGCGAGCGTTGCAAACTGCTTTACAAACGCACTACCCACAATAACTGCATCGGCAGCAACACCCATCGCTTTCGCAGATGCAGCATCACTGATACCGAAACCTACGCCTACAGGAACATCAGTCACAGCTTTAATCTTTTGAATGCGTGTAGCGGCTTCAGAAACATCTAAAGTTGCTGCACCGGTCACGCCTTTCAGTGACACATAGTAAATAAAGCCGCTGGCCTGTTTTGCTACATGTTGAATACGTGCATCGGTTGAAGTTGGTGCCAGCAGGAAAATCTGATCCATGTCATATTTTTCCAGTACTTCACCCAGACTTTGTGCTTCTTCTGGTGGCAAGTCCACCAGCAACACACCGTCTACTCCACATTCATAGGCATAAGCCACAAACTTTTCATAGCCAATTACTTCAACCGGATTCAGATAACCCATCAGCACCACTGGTGTTTCGCGATCTTTCAAGCGAAATTCTTTCACCATGTGCAGGGCATCCAGGGTATTGGTTCCACCTGCCAGAGCACGTTCAGCAGCTAGTGCAATCACCGGCCCATCTGCCATCGGGTCCGAGAAAGGAAGTCCCAGCTCAATCACGTCGACACCCGCTTCCACCATCTCATGCAGCAAAGGCACTGTGACTTCTGGATGCGGATCACCCGCCATGACATAAGAAACTAAAGCTTTACGCTGTTGAGATTTAAGTTGTCCAAATCGTGTGGCTAAACGTGACATAGAGAGGTATTTTCCTTAACGTGTTTCAAACTTGAGGCATTGACTATGTAGAAATACAAGACATCGCATTGTAACGCTATTTTTTGTCCAATGAACAGTCTGCGATACCGACCTCGAGTACTTCATTTCCTGTGCGAAGATTTCAAAACAATTCGGAAGGGTCTATTTACGATTATTTTGATTTTTTTCACAATGATCAAAGATGCCTAATTTTGCTATTACCTAAAATCCTGAATATTTAGATAAACTTATTTTTATCATATAAAAATTAATAAAAATGCAGATGTTAGCGCATTCATTTAAAGTTTTCTGAAATAGCAAAACCTGCTTTATACTAGTCCTATTCTCTTACTTTTTTATCTCCTATGCAGACTGATTCTGAGGCTACAGTGCAGGCACGCGCCATTGCACTGCTGCCGCTTATTGTATTTTTAACCATATTTTTGGGTAGCGGGATCTATCATTCCCTGATCGGAACCGAGTTCGCGTTCTATCAGGTGAAAGCGCCTGTGGCTGCCCTGCCTGCGATTATCTTGGCTGCATTAGTGTATCGCGGCAAACTCAACCAGGGCATTGAGGAATTCCTCAGAGGTGCCAGTCATCCAAACTTAATCCTGATGTTTATGGTGTTTATGCTGGCAGGTGCTTTTGCCAGCGTCAGTAGCACCATTGGCAGTGTGGATGCCACCGTGCAAATGGGCCTGTCGGTGATTCCACCCACATTTATTCTGCCGATGTTATTTGTGATCTCGGCCTTTATTGCTACGGCGATGGGTACCTCCATGGGCACCATTGCGGCCTGTGCGCCGATCGCTTTTGGTTTCACCCAGGTTACCGATATCGATGTGATTTATGCAATTGGTGCAGTGGTCGGTGGTGCCATGTTTGGTGATAACCTGTCCATGATTTCAGACACCACCATTGCGGCAACCACCAGCCAACGCGTACAACTGCGTGACAAGTTCAGGGTCAATGTCTGGATTGCGGTTCCTGCATCAATTGTCACTATTCTGATTTACGTGTTGAGTACCGGTAGTAGCAATGCAGTGGAATACAAGGATTTTAACTGGCTTCTGGTCTTACCTTATATCGCCGTATTTATTTTGGCCTTTAGCCGTTTACACGTTCTGGCTGTACTGACCATTGGCGTACTACTTTCCGGCTTGTTTGGCCTATTTGCCACAGCGGAATTCGATCTGCTCAAACTGAATACTTCAATTTACGATGGCTTTGTCGGCATGTTTGAAGTGGCGTTATTGTCGATGTTTCTGGGTGGCCTGTCGGCGATCATGCAACGAGAAGGCGGTTTACGCTGGCTGATCGAGCGCATTTATAGCTTGACCCGTCTATTTAAAGTTGGGAAGCAACGTGCCGGCGAAATCGGGATTAGTTTTCTGGTGGTGTTTTCGAATATCTTTGTGGCCAATAATACCGTGGCGATTATTCTGTCGGGTGATATGGCGCGTGAAGTCGCCAAAGAATACGGGGTGGATCCCAAGCGTTCTGCGGCACTGATGGATATTTTCTCTTGCGTGGTACAGGGTTTAATTCCTTATGGCGCACAGTTACTACTGGCCTGTTCCATTGCAAAAATCTCGCCGGTTGAACTGATTGGTGGTGTGTACTATTGCTGGATTCTGGCCATTTTTGCGATTGCTGCGATCGCGTTTAGATTCCCTCAGGTGAAAGCAAGCACTTAATCCATCATCCTGCGAAAATAAAAAAGCGACCGATACCGGTCGCTTTTTTCAGCTTGGTGCTTTGTGTAACTGCCTTTTTCGCTCTAACAAGGTCTGTCCGGTGGCTGCCTTGTAGGCCCGTGCCAAAGCCGACTGATCAGAATAATCCAGCTGCTCGGCAATCTCGGTCAGACCTAATCCCTGCTGCAACAACAGCTCGCAACGTTTAATCCGCTGCTGTTCCAGCAGTTTTTTAAATGAAGTGCCATGAGTGCTGAACAAGCGCTGCAAACTACGTGTCGACATCAACAACTGCCGGGCAAGCTGTTCAACTTTAATGGCCTGATGCTGGGTCCGCAGCTGTTCGGCAATCATTTGCTGCGCCTGTTCCAAATGATTCTCAAGGGGCGGCTTGGCGGCAATCGCCTGTTCTGCCTGATGCACCAGCAACTGCAACAGCATCGGATCTGCCTGCTCAGACCGATGTGCCAGTCCTTGTAGATCCAGTTCTATGCCATAGTAGGCTTGGGAAAATATCACCTCGCTGGCGAAAAACTTTTGATAATGCATTTGTCCCCTATCGGGCGCATGGGCAAAGCGTACACAACGGACTAACAGTTGATGGTCCTGTAAAATGACACGTCCCAACTGTACCATCGCGGCCATGGTCAGTTCATTGAGCAGATTATATTTTTCGTCCAGATAGGCCCAAAATAATTCAATACTGTGTTCACGCTGCTTCAACTGCAAAGGTACAAACTCACTGCCATCAATCACCAGTCGTTGAAAACGCATAATATGGCGGATCATTTCCGCAACGCTGCTGCTTCGCGAAGCCATATAGCCGAGCACGCCAAAATGTTCTGGACGAATAACCTGCACGATCTCGAAAATTAGTTGTGGACAGTTTAAATGTTGCCGGGTTCTTAACAGAAGCTGATTTAATAATTCCAGCGGCACTTGCGTGGCAAAAGGCTGATCAATCAGGGGGACAAGCGCTTCATGTACATCTTGCAGAAAGTCAGCTTCCAAAGGCTCAATTTGCAGACTGCGCAGATAAGTCGCCCAAAGCTGAATATAACCATTGGATATTTTAATTTCTTGCATGCGCGCTTCCCGCTGCCTGCTTTAGTCTAAGCAGTTTTATTTTCATTTGGCATAAAATGTATAAAAATTGGCAAGCACTGTCAAAACAATTACGGCATTCCCCGACATACTGTCAGCATCGTCACAAAAAAGAACTTCTAAGATGAATGCAGTATTAAAATCTTCAATAAAGCCCGTGGTCCGGACCCAGCTTGATTTTAAACTGGATGAAATTCCGCGCTACTGGTTTGGCGGTGATCCCTTTCTGACCCGCATGTTCGATGCCTTGAGCCTGACCTTTCCAGATGGCGAGCGTTATTTTATTCAAAGTGTGCGCCTGTTCCGCGATCAGATCACAGACCTGGAACTGCAACAACGTGTGGCAAATTTTATTCGTCAGGAAGCACAGCATGGCATTGCCCATGAAAAAATGAACCAGCTGATGCGTGAACAAGGCATGCCTGTCGATGATTTTATTGAGCGTCTGAATAATATGTTCGCTTATGACCTCAAACATCGTTCAGCACAGTTCAATATTGCAACGACGGCAGCGGCAGAACACTTGACCGCGCTGATGGCTGAAACTTTTTACGGTCAGAAATCCACCTTAAAAGACGGTCATCCTTATGTACGTGCCATGTTTGCCTGGCATGCGATTGAAGAAATGGAACATCGTGATGTGGCTTTTGACGTGATGAAAGATGTCGCAAAAACACCTGAATGGATGCGCAAAATGACTCTGCTCAGCACGACATTTTTGATGTTTAGTTATACCGCCTATCGCGCCAATGTCATGCTGAAACATGATGGCTTCAGTGTCTTAGAGCGTTTGCAAATGAACTTAAAAGGATTGCCCTGGTTGTTTGGCCGCAACGGCACCTTGACCCGTATGGGCCCACAATATCGGGACTGGTTTAAAAAAGATTTTCATCCCAGTCAGCATCCTGTGATTGCGCAATATGATGTCTGGGTGAAGACTTTAGCCGAAACCAATGATCCAATTCAGGCCGGTGAAGCCTTCTGGCAGGCCGCCAAAGATTAAGCTCAAGTCAAAAAGCCTTCAAAATTGAAGGCTTTTAAATTAGGTCTTATGTCCTGCACTTTTACCATTTGGCATAATGCTGTTCAAGCAAGGCATATTCATTTAGTAAAATAATTTCATGATCATCCTGCTGAATCGTTCCGGAAACCTTGGCTTGCCACTGACTAAACTGGCTCCCGACCAGACGCAGGTTGAGATTTTCATAACGGCGCCAGCCTGTGCTGACCATCAGATTCAATCTTTCATCCAGCGACTGAATCGTCCATTGGTTTTCCGATTCCTGTTGAAACAGCACATCGGCCAAGGGATAAATTTTCCCATTGATCCACAGACAGTTTTCATTGCCAAAGCTTTCATTTACGCCAGAGGCCAGATTAATACCAATCCGGTTCTGGTTCAGATCCCAGAAATTACAGGACAACCAGAACCAGGCGGTTTCCGGGCGCAAAAAGCCGCAGGTATCATCCAGAGAGGCAAAGCTGCGTTCATTAAACTGGATGGTTTCACCTTGCTTGTTAATGAAAAAACCTTCACAGCCCAAGGTGGTTAATTTCTGGGTATAAGTCCAGCCATTTATGCCGGTCGGACTGCACATACTCAGTGGATCAGTTCCGGCACAAAAAATTCGCGCACTGAGTTTAATCTCGCCATATTTGCTGACATTGATATAACGCACGCCGTTGGCATGCTGGATATCGATCTGAAAAGGTGAATTATGGAAATAACTATGATTAAACAGTGGCTGTTCATCCAACACGGTGTTGCGTGACAGGAAATTAATTGCATTCCATTCCAACACTTCATTAGTCATATGGTTATAGACATAGACAAAACCATGCCCTGCCCATGCAATATCGGCAATCGCCAGTCCAATCGTATAATGCTCATGCTGAATACTACAGAATTTGAATTTTTTATATTTTAGATGCTTGCGCCAGCCTGACAGCACATGACCATAAGGATTTTTGTATTGATATGCCTGATAGTCAATACTTTTTGGAAGCTCCTTAAAACGTCCATAACGCGGTTGTCCATTTGCCTGAATTAAATCCATTTAAGACATTCCATCTCAGTCAAAACTGTTTTTCCTTGGCAGTATTATGCCAATTATTAAATTTTGATAAAGAGGTTTTTTAAACCGCTTGTCGAATCATCAAGCCAGCCGCAGGTTTAATTCAATCGCAAACTGCTTTAAATCGTGAGATAAGTATTTTCCCAGCGATTGCCATTGAAACTACCTTCTAACAGTTGTACATAGCGGCCATAAACCTGATCGATGGCAATACAGTCATCTACATCCAGCACGCGGTCGGTATGCTGTTTTTGCCAGTGCCGGGCGAAGTAAGCTTTACCGCGCTGTTTAGCGACCATAGCATTCTGCGCAACCACCAACACATAACGATGTAACTCACCAAACTCACGTGGATCATAACCACCCAGATTAATCAGCCAAAGTTTTTCATCGGATTGCTGTGGCTGTGCATCAGTAAATTGCAGCACATAGGACTTGCCCTCGAACTCTAGCCCGTTGATTTGCGCCCAGGCATCAATATGCAAGCCTTTCTGTTCCGCAAACCAGGCATTTTTTAATTGCGGATAGGTATCTTCCAGACTCCCCCCCACAGCCAAAACCACATCATGAACTTCTGTATTGGCACGGGCATGACGACCACCGAGCATTACAATAAACAGGCTGGGCATTACATTTCCTTGTTAGTGTCAATCTTTAAGATCATTTCATTAATGCTTGCCAGTATAGCGCAAAGCTATTCCATGATGATGTAGCCATCTGCCAAGGACAAATTTGCATCATCAGCCTGACTGAATTTGCGCAAAACAGCATGAAGTCATTCGGTACCGATATACATCTCGAGGATCAGTTTAAGTCTATGTCGGACTCAAAAAACCATTTTCAGTGAATACAATTGGCTAGCGAATCATTTCCGATCATTTTCATCAGGATTTACAGCGATAGAGGATTATTTTTTTGTACAAAATACAAACACGACTAAACCGCACAAATCTGTACAAATTTTCGCCCAAATTTCAATCTAAAGGCATATTTCGTTGACTGAAATGCGCTGAAAGACGATACTCTCAATGTTTTTATTTAAGCAAATCGGTTCAAAGAGGCTGGGCCAAAAGTTCGGTCCTCAGAAACTCAATCCAACGCAAGGGGCTATATATGGCTGGTGGAAAGTCAACTATCATTTACACACTGACCGACGAGGCGCCATTACTGGCGACTTATTCTCTGCTGCCGATCATTGAGACCTTTACTAAGCCAGCTGGCGTTGAGATCGTCAAAAGTGACATCTCTGTAGCTGTGCGCGTGCTCTCCGAATTTACAGATTACCTAAGCGAAGAGCAAAAGGTGCCTGACACTCTAGCTGAGCTAGGTCGTCTTACACAAGATCCAGACACGAACATTATCAAACTCCCAAATATCAGTGCTTCTGTTGGCCAGCTAACAGCGTGTATCAAGGAACTTCAGTCTAAAGGCTATGCAATCCCTGACTATCCTGAAAACCCGACCACTGAAGAAGAAAAAGCAATCAAGGCACGTTATAGCAAATGTCTTGGTTCAGCAGTAAACCCTGTTCTACGTGAAGGTAACTCAGACCGTCGTGCACCTGCTGCCGTTAAAAACTACGTGAAAAAACACCCGCACTCTATGAGCGAGTGGAAACAGTGGTCGCAAACTCACGTTTCACACATGGACGAAGGTGACTTCTACCACGGCGAAAAGTCGATGACTTTAGACCGCGCACGTGATGTGAAAATGGAACTGATCACCAAGTCTGGTGAAACCATTGTTCTTAAGCCAAAAGTTGCGCTTCTGGACGGCGAGATCATCGACTCAATGTTCATGAGCAAAAAAGCACTTTGCGACTTCTACGAGAAAGAACTTGAAGACTGTCGTGAAGCAGGCATCCTGTTCTCTTTACACGTTAAAGCAACCATGATGAAGGTGTCTCACCCAATCGTATTTGGTCACTGTGTAAGAATCTACTACAAAGAAGCATTCGAAAAACATGGCAAGCTTTTTGATGAGCTTGGCATTAATGTCAATAACGGTATGGCGGGTCTTTACGAAAAGCTTGAAACTTTACCAACCTCTGTACGTGAAGAAATCATTGCTGATTTACATGCTTGTCAAGAACACCGCCCAGCTTTAGCGATGGTTGATTCTGCAAAAGGCATCACTAACTTCCATTCACCAAACGACGTGATTGTAGATGCTTCTATGCCTGCAATGATTCGTGGTGGCGGTAAAATGTGGGGCGCTGACGGCAAGCCTTATGACTGTAAAGCAGTCATGCCTGAATCTACATTCGCACGTATTTACCAGGAAATGATCAATTTCTGTAAGTGGAATGGCAACTTCGATCCAAAAACCATGGGTACTGTACCTAACGTTGGTTTGATGGCGCAAAAAGCGGAAGAATACGGTTCACACGACAAGACTTTCGAAATTCCTGAAGCAGGTGTTGCGAACATCACTGACCTAGAAACAGGTGAAGTGTTAATGTCTCAAAATGTGGAAGAAGGCGATATCTGGCGTATGTGTCAGGTGAAAGACGCACCGATCCGCGATTGGGTGAAACTTGCTGTGACTCGTGCACGCAACTCTGGCATGCCAGCAATCTTCTGGCTTGACCCGTACCGTCCACACGAAAACGAACTGATCAAGAAAGTTGAAAAATACCTGAAAGATCATGACACCACTGGTCTTGATATCCAGATCATGTCACAAGTACGTGCAATGCGTTATACGCTTGAACGTGTTGCTCGCGGTCTAGATACTATTTCGGTAACAGGTAACATCCTGCGTGACTACCTGACTGACTTGTTCCCAATCATGGAATTGGGTACATCTGCGAAAATGTTGTCTATCGTGCCGTTAATGGCGGGTGGCGGCATGTATGAAACAGGTGCAGGCGGTTCTGCTCCTAAGCACGTACAGCAGTTAGTTGAAGAAAACCACTTACGTTGGGATTCACTCGGTGAATTCATGGCTTTGGCGGTGTCTTTAGAAGAAATGGGAATTAAAGAAGGCAATGACGACATCAAGTTACTTGCTAAAACTTTAGACCAAGCGACTGGCAAATTGCTAGATAACGACAAGTCTCCTTCTCGTCGTACTGGCGAATTGGACAACCGTGGTAGCCATTTCTACCTGGCGAAATTCTGGGCTGAAGCTTTGGCTGCTCAAGACGAAAATGCTGAATTGAAAGCGAAATTTGCACCACTTGCAAAAACTTTAGCTGAAAATGAAGAGAAAATCGTTGCTGAGCTTACAGAAGTCCAAGGTAAATCAGTAGACATCGGCGGTTACTACGCAGTTGATCAAGAAAAAGTAAATGCAGTAATGCGTCCAAGTGCAACTTTGAATGCAGCGCTTGAAACGATCTAAGCTTTTAAGAACTAACTGAGTCAGTGATGTAGAAAAACCGGCGTCTAGGCGCCGGTTTTTTTAATGTGTTTAAAATAATTTATTAAAATCTACCTCGTAACCAAGGGATTTAATTTCTTTGGCAAGTTGAATTTCCCAGCCATTATCAGACATGTAAACCATTCCACTGATATCTCCTGGAAGTTCAATATTATGATCAACAACTAATGGAATTACTTTATCACGTCCTAACTTTCCAATTAAAAGACCGTGTTCAAATACAACATTTTGTCTCGCTCGCAGTTTTAGATTAGCCTGCTTAGAAACTGCCTCACCAACATCATCTGGCGTATATAGCACAATACCAAATCCAACATCGATAAATTTTTCTAATTTTTCAATAATAGTTTTCCCACTACTAGCTTGCTCATGCAAGATAATAGCCTCAAAACCTATTTTTTCTAAGAAGCGTGCTGTCTCAAGCTTTTTAGCTTTATCATGACCATGAACAATAAAAGCTTTTCTTAATGGTGTATTCGAATTTGTATCAGATTTACTAAGTTTGACTTTTGATTTACTAGAATCATCAGCTAGTACTTCATCATTCTCAATATCCATAATTAGAGAATCAATAAAGGAGATTGAGGGTTTATACTCGTCCTCCATAAATTGCTTAATTGGATCATGATAACCAACCATCACTAGAGGATGAAGTTTTGAGTGTAATTTACTAGAGCCTGTCATCAATTAGCTTGAGAAAATCTAACCTGTCCTCATTATTTTTTCATGACTAAACGCTATGCATTAAGAGATGATCAGTGGGAGCAGATTAAGGATCTGTTACCTGGACGAGCGA
>NZ_VPDG01000027.1:0-18198 GCF_013417805.1 Acinetobacter sp. YH12226
TAGACAAAATGACACCAAATGAGTTTTACTATGATCAGCTACCCCAACAAAACAAGGTGGCTTAACTAGAGCGGAATATCACTTATAAATACGCTTTTAGTTGTTCAAACAAGTGGGACCACCTCTAGAGTAAAGTACTCTCGTACAATAACTATTGTAATGCTACTAATTAAGTTGCTTAAATCTAAATAATTAAACATAGCTGCAAACATGAATCTCAATTTTTTATTCGGCTTTATCATAATTATTGTTGGCGGTGGTGCAGCAATAGTTGCGCTTCGTTCAATGTTAGAAAATGAAATTTTTATGAAGGATAGTATATGGCTATGAATAATTCTAAATTCGATAAATACTTATTGCGCTCATTTTTAAAAAATACTGGACTTGCAATAATTTCAATTAGTGCAATAGCATTGGTTATATTTGCATGTTATGTGGTTTATATAGGAATAGGAAAAGCATCAACTTATGTATTCAATAACTTTGTACTAACTCTAAAAACTATTGGCTATATCGTATTATTTTTAATCGCTTTAAATTTAGTTATCTGTTTTATTGAAAATGTTATCAAAGAAGCCAATCAAAAAAGGAGTGAAGATAGTTCAGAAGATAATGTATGAGGGTAATAAAAAGTATCATACTGGCTTACTCTCAACACTTTGATTTTTTGGTCTTTATCTCCATCAAGTGTATTTTCTAAAATATAGTATGAATCTTTTACCCTCATACACTAAGGGGTTAAGAAAGGTTTCGGCAAGAAACGCCCCTCAACAAAACACCTACGATAAAAAAGTTTTAGTGATCGTGGTGATCTGTATCAATTACGTCATTATTGTTTGCATTAAACTTAGCCTGCTCTTTATAAAAATTATAGTCGGCATTGTCGTATACAAGCTCTTTTGGGTAAGGGATACCCATTTCATCAAGCTTTAAAGCGTAATAATGCGGTATTGGCTTGGTTGGATTGAAGTATGGTTCAGGGTAGTACTGAGTAACGACTTTAGCGGAGTAGGAATTAACGAGTTGATCTACATCGCTTTCTATTGTTTTTTGTTGGTCATTGTAATAAGAGTCAACAAGCTCTTTGTCTGAGTGGCTTGCTGCACAACCTGAAAATATTAAAGGTATTAAAATAGCGATAATTCTATAATGTTTCATTTTAAATAGGCCCAGGTGTAGTGTATATTTAATGGAACGTTAAAATACTTTTGATTATACATGACTTTTAAAGATGCTGTAACACCACCTTTTAGCAGAGGAAAAAGAGAACATAAGTTCTTGGCTAAAATGTTAAAATCTGAAAAAGATAAGATTAAGCTTTATACCAAAAGTTTAAGAAAAATTACTTTTAATGAGCTTTTAATTAGAGCAACTTTAATTTTAGTTGTGGTTTTTGCGTTAAGTTTTTGTATCTTTGGCGTATACCTATCTTTGAACGGTTTATTCTCAAAAGATGTGCATTTAGGAATGATTGGCATTATAGGTGATAGTAGTAGAATAATATTATGTACCATCTCAGCTATATTGTGCGCGGTTACAGCTTTCAAACTGTTTAAGAAAGCAAAAATTGACTGGAAAGAACATCAGTCATCAAAACGATATGCCAAAGCAATAACGAAAGAGTACCAGTCATTAAATAATTTGATTTTGGAACAGATTAAACAAGATAAAACAGGCAGTTATTGGCTGAACAGCAAAGAGATCCTGAGCATAACAGAGCAATACGAAGATAACATAAATGAAAACACAAAAGATTATCTGGTAAGTTTTACGCAAGATACGACTAAAAAGTATGTTAGGTTTTACATATATAATAATTCGCATATCTCTAATGGGTATACCAATGTTTTACATATACACTCGACTACTTTAACAATTTATTCACACTGTCTAAGTTATTCGGATTCGTTGAGTGTTAAAGACCTTTTAGATATTTCTGTTAAAAGTATTTGCATAAATTATTAGTTTTACTATAATACTTTTAAGAACAAAATTTAAATGTTTCTTACGACATTAAAAGAATGGGAGGCTTATAGCTTCCCATTTTTCTTTTTAAAATAACTATTATTTTTCTAAAACATCATTTGCCTTTTTCTCAAAACCCTTAACTTCTGCTAAAAGTTCTTCATTTTGGGCCATTGTGTCAGTAAAGGTCTGTTTCGAGAATTTAATGAATTCCAATGCATCATTGATCGATTGCTCTTTGCTTGGCTTCACGTACTTCGGGAGCTTATTGAATTCAGTATCCACATTTCTTTTGATCGCAGAAAAGTCTTTATCAAGCGACTCGAATGCTGCACTGGTTGACTCAAGCTGTATACGTTCAGAAACTCTATGGTCGATGTTTTGGAACACCAGGAACACACATACAAAAACTAAACTAGCAATTAAACTATTTTTTAGAACAACTGTATCCATTTTAAAACCCTTTAACATTTCTTTGATATTTTTAGTATAATCACTTTAATGTCTTTAAAATTTTTTTAAAAAATATGTCTAAAGCCTCCAACGTTGAGCTCTTAAACTTTTATAGTCTTGTTAAAGTACCTTTTAAATATGCTCACAAAGAGGTGTTGTTCTCCATTTCTATTTTATATTTTAACGGTAAAACTAAATCATACGTTCATTATCACAAATTTGAAGATGAAGAATTGCAGACTGTTCTAGGGTATGTGGTTTCGGAGAGTCTGGCGTGGACCTTTGGATCTTTGAAAACTGATAAATTCACTGTTAATCAGAATTTTATTTTCAATACTGTGCAAGAAGTGGAAAAAAGCCTTAAAGAACAAATAAATGCTGTATATAAAAGCACGGGTATAAATGCTAAGTTTTCCATGCAATATGCCTTAAAGGATAAGCCATCTGCAGAAAACAACGACTTATTAGAGAAGATATTTGCGATTGATAAAATGCTACCATTTGCTTTTACATTTAATATTAACGGCGGTTATGAAGTTGCATTAAAAGAATGTTCGTTAAAACTAATTAATGATATTGGGTTTTTCGCTTAAAAGTCCTTAAACTATTAAATACCACTTCATTAATACTTATTTTTAATTATAATGTGGGGTATTAGTAGTTTTAAGTTAGGTCATTAAGTAGTGAATAAGAAAACCCTTACCATAGCGATATTGTCAGTTTTACTATTTGGTTGTGATAAGTTAGAGCCTTCAAATACTGATACTGCATCTCAAGAAGAACAAATAGATCCCATTGAAAAGAAAGTTGAGGAACAAGTTCGCAAATATGATGAACGTGTTACCACTTACAATCCATCTAACTACAAATTACCTCAATCAAGCCTTTCTACCACCAACCACAAAGTAGCGTGTAATTTTGGTGTAGGGGGAGATCTACCAGCTTTGGCATCAAATGGCATGTTCTCACAGCCGTTATATCGTATTGAAGCTGAGCAGATCATGGATAAAGTTCAGGGCGATGTGATGTATGCCCCTTATTCAATCGCAACATCTGTTGAGGGTGATGTTTTATATGAATCTGAAATTGATAGCTTTGATCGACAGCTAAATACATTACGAAGTTATCAAATTAAATCATCTGAACAAAATATCATTTCGTCATCTGGCTTTTACACCAATTCAAACAAAGCTGTTCGTATGGCACCTATCCGCAGTTACCCGGTTGCTTATGTGAAGCGCTTGGACGGCGATATTGTTTCTACATCTATGTTTAATGATGCATGCGACAAAGAAGTAGGTGTACGTAACTACAAATGGCGCGAAATTGATGTGTCGGGCAAACCATATGCAAGTTTAGCATCCACTGTATCTGAGCAAATTGTTCGGGTGAATCAGTTTGGCATGTTCACCAGTGCATCAAATTTTTACAGCTACTTCAGTAGTGAGTTTGGCAACTTCTTGGATGCAAATAACAAGTTTAGATCCGCATTGGAGAAATCAGGACGTTTCCCTAAAGGTTCAAAAATCTACGTTCCATCTGAGATTAAAACGACTGATGAAACACTGGTGATTACGAAGAACCCTGAGCTTGAAATTACAGACTTCCAAAAAGACAAGGTTTTAGAGGCATACAACAAAGAGGCCAAAATACGGAATCTTGGCCAGATCGTATTCAAGGTCTACAACCTCAAAAACAATACTGTTTTCTATACACCATGGAATGAAACCAAGCACCGTGAAGCGGTCGAGTTTGAACCTATTGTTGTTATCGATGGCAAGGCTTATTCAGCAGTTTGGCATGTTCCTAATACTTTGACATTCAATGATTCGACCAGTGCTGGAAACTTAACGTATTACAACGCTACGGCGCATAACGCATTCGTCAATGCTGTTAAAGGTATATACCAAGGTCAGCAAAGCATGGTTGGTACAGAGCACGAAGATGATACCGAATATTCAATGAAGACTGCAGTTGAATACCAGAAAGCCCAGGCAGAGAAATAATATGGAATTAAGCACTATTGAAAAGAATACCGAAGCTCAAGACATTCAATCTGATGCGTATGACCAGCGTGTACATTCAGTATTGATAGTACCTGAACATGCCCTAAAAAAAATTGAGTCGATGATTTTGGCTACTGGTCATGTACAAAGTGACAGTACCAATCTTTTAGAAGTTTTAAGGCCAATGCCTGAAGAATTCAGAAAAGACGTTGATAACACCGAATTTACAGAAAAAGAAAACGGCGACATCGGTGATGCAGCCGTGGTCATTGTTGATGGTTTGATTCACGACACAAAACGCGGTGTTTGGATCTCTCAAAATTGGGGTTGTGGTAGTCCTAAATTCACCAAGCTTATTCAGGCTGGAGCTGAGCCACCAATTGAACTGATTGCCAAAAATAAGGGGGATAAGTTTAGTGCGACTTTAACGCACGAATTTCAAAAAGCGTATGAGCGAATGGGTTATACCCAAAAACAGGTCGGTTTTATACACATCCTATCAAATGGTGCACCAACGACTTTCTTTAACTACCTGAGTGACGAATTGCTGTGCAAACTGGAATTCATATCAGTAGACAACAACCGTTTAAACGCCTCACAAACTAACTTTTACAGTGCCGTAGAGCGAGGATCTGTTTCAGATTGGGGAGTGAGCTATCACAGAAAACCTTTTAACTTAGAAAATTACCCGATCAATTCTCTATTGGTGTCGGGATTAACAATAACTTTTATTTTGTACCTGATTTACAGCTATCTTTTTGGAGCTTAATAACAAATGAAATATTTAAACAGACCATCTCAAAACCGCGAAAACCATCATTACTTTAATCAACAACAGGGCGACAATAGAAAACAGCACAATCCGAACCATCATCACCACTCTATTAGCTTAAATGATGTATTTCGGTCGTTATTAGCCCTTACTCAACTAGACAAAGACATCCCGACATTGATCAAGCTTTTTGAAGAACAAGGGCTTGAAATATGCGAAACGCGTGTACGCACTTGGTCAACACCCGTGCATATCAACAATAGACCAATACCACACATTATTTTTGTTGGCTTTATGAAATTACTTGAGCGCATCAATGCTGAAGCGAAACTCAAAGATATTAATCTGTTTGATCTGTCAGAGATCTTGGACGATATACGCAACTAACAATTATGTGGTTTAGCTATGACTGAAGAAATAAATAGTAATGAAAAAAAAGATGGTCCTATTACGGATGTAGGTAAAAAGTTTGCTGGTGCACGTAAAGACAACCCATCACCAGACTTCTCAGGCAACATGAATGGAATTAAGTCTGACAGCCTAGTGACTAAAAAGGAATATTGGCAAAAGCCTGATTTTAGAGCTGATGCCCAATCTGGCCATAAACCTGTAAAACATGCACTATTATTTTCTTTGGTCTATGCAAACTTAACCAACAAGCCTTTAGGGGGCGGTTGGTTTAGCATAGGTCAAAAGCAATGGGATGATGCCTACATTGCTACGCTACACTTCTTAAAAAACAAATATGAAAGCTCACACTACGAACGTTTAGAACAACTGACAGACGACTTTAATGCGTACATGACCGTTAAGTTTGGTGCTGGACGAAGTGAAAAAGATATTTTAGAACGCTACTCAGCTGGACGACATACCAATCGCAGAGTTAAACACCCACTATCATTTAGTTCAGACACACGTTTACGCTTAAAAAACTTAATCCCTTTAGGATGGCCAGACGATCGTGTACTTGATACGGATAATTATGGTGCCAAAAAATTATTAAACACTGAGACTGGTCAACATAAGTGGTATGCCGTTAAATCCATTTCAGCAAAGCGGTTTCAAACACTAGATGATTGGACGGAATACGACACATTCAATGCAGCACTAGAAAAAGTAAAAACATTTTTTCAGCCAATTTTAGATGAACGAGTCATAGAACCCAAAAAAGGACGCGCAAAACCACCCAAAAGACCGCGCTACGACAGAGTTGAAGTGCGCGAGGGTAAGGACCATCGAAAGGGTGAAAACATCGATAGCCAGTTGCTTATGGACTATTTCAAATTTTCTGGAGTCGAGTTCGGCAATTGGGTAAATCAAAAGGAACGTGCATGGTTTCTGAATTGCACGTATGACTCACTAATGGATCTTGTCGAACTTCTAGGTCTACCCGTTACGTTCGCATCTTTAGGCGGTAAGCTAGGAATAGCATTCGGTTCGCGTGGCACAGGCGTTGATAGCGCAGCAGCTCACTTTGAACCAGGTAATATGCTTATTCATTTGACCAAGACGCAAGGTGTTGGAGCACTAGCCCATGAGTTCGCGCACGGATTTGATTGTGTTTTGGCAAAACGAAACGGACTCAATAATAACTTTTTTAGCGAATACTTTCTTTACACCAGTAAAGGGCGTTACTCAGTACAGAATCATCAAGAGTCAGCATACAAACATCTTAAAGATGGCCAGACTGCAGATAAGTTTATCAAGCTGGTTAATTATCTTACTTTTAAGTCAACCAAATACCTTGATTACGAAGAAAGACAAGGCGGTACGGGCTTTATGAATAACGCCATGCACCTAGATCAATCACGGTCAATGTATTGGTCACAGCCAACAGAAATCTTTGCCAGACTGTTTGAATGTTGGGTGACGGATAAGCTGGCTGAAAATGATCAACAAAATGGGTTTTTGGTGCACGGCACAGAAGAGTCGGCAAATAGTTGGAATATGAAGTTAAGCGCATATCCAACAGGCAGAGAACGGGCAATTTTAGTTGATTTGATGGATGATTGGCTAAAAGCATTAGTGAGGTCGTGGACGAAATGAATGCAATCACTAAGACCTCAAAAAAAGAACGGATCTTATTCAATAATCCCAAAGCAACACGACTTTACAGGGAAGCAATAACAGAGCTTATTGCGTTTAAACCTTGGGAAGTTAACGCCACTGAGAATATGCTTACGATCTGCAACACCTACCGCTATGTCGTGAATAAACGTTGTTGTTTAGGGTACGAGTTTTGGTGTTACGACCGAAGCGAAAAAGAATGGGTACGTGTTAAGCCCTCAAGCGGTCGCCACAACTATGGGAAAAACTGGTGCAAAACAAATGACAAAAACAATGGTCTACAAGGCAGTAAAACGAGCAGATTTTGAGTATTCAAACGCAGCGCGTGGATACGTGTATCGGGGAGAGAAAATATCTGATGCTGAAGCGGAAAAACTAAAGCATAAATGGGCTAAAAAAGACCTGATGGACAATGCAAAAAAAGATGGATCGTTCACACCAGAATCATTAGAAATGTTCAAAACCTTGGTGAATCATGTATCACCACGGGAGTTGACCGCCAAACAGCAAGCTTTGACATACCATAGCCTTAAACGCTACACAGATTGCGTATTTAACCTTTATGAAGTCACCGCTAAACAAACACCTCCAGCAAAACTAAAACGACCGTACAGCATGCCTAGACTGGATGGTACGGATAACCCTTGGAACCAAGGCAAACGAGAAAACGATGTCTATATATACAAGGGGATTGAGTACAAAGGCATTGAAGCGGAAACAGCAATGCATAAAGTGGTGATTGCATCAGAATTAACGGCAATTGCCGGATTGGATAATCAGTTAGCGAATCTGGCCAACGAAACAGGTGTAGCGTTGTTTTCAGAATTTATTGAAGTTGCACACCAGAACAATGATTTAAAGGATTTAACATATGTAGTTTTTGATTATGTAAAACATCTAATTGTGACGATTGATCGCTATTTTGATTTAAAACTGAAATCTAACGTGTCGGTCAGTATTTCAGTGAACCGAGTAGCTGGCTATTCAAGGTATAGCATAGTTCAACGGAAATAGACGCACGAACGCAACCAGTGACATTACATGTGTCGTCAATGACAGCTTATGTGTCTCGAACGTGCACGTAATTTTGGATTGATTGGTTTGAATGCAGAAAATGTAAATTATGCAAAGTAACACCATGAATATAGCTGATGATTGTACGGTAGTACGTAGACCGTATCAAAGAATGACGACAGCTAACATGCTTAAGATTTGTTATAATAAACAAATTGTTAGTATCTAAACGACACATGAGCTGTCATTTTTTGGAAATTGCGACTACCCTATTCATTTTAATTCGAACTTTAACTTATGTTCACCTGAAGTCTAGTTAATAAAACTTTTAATAATTTTATTTATTATTTTCAATAACTTATATAAATAAAAAAATAATTATAAATTTTTGGTTCATGAACCTAATGAATTTATTGATACTTTTATAAAATAGAGTTAATTTGTCCGAGAGATATGGGTAGATATCTATTTTTGGTCTTTTTAGTGATTAGAGATATGACCATTGTCATCAAATTTTAAGGAATTCCTTAAGTTTTTTTCTTATAATTCAATAAAATAATTTTGAATACTCAAAAATTAAATGTAATATAAGTCACATTATGAACCGTTAAGTGAAATACGTTTTGCTTAAACGAATGATTGAGTTAGATCATCTAAATGATGATCGTGCTAGAAGACTCAGGTTTTACACCAAAATATTTGGCAGACTTTATTTTAAATACAATCCTAAACTGAATATAAAAAACCTTCGGAGGGCTTATTTGGCCAAACTAACCATCAACCTGAAAAAACTAAATTCTTACGCTAAGTATTTTTTCTAAAAGACACCGTACATATAGCATTACTTTATGTTAATAAAAATTTAGCATCATTTTTGACGCTTATTTGTTGTATGTGCAAAAGCAAGACATTTTAAATAAAGAATCTTTTAATATGAAAGTTACATATCCAGAGACAGGTATATACGAGCACGAACTCAAAGCAATTGATAAGATTAAAAAGGTCTTTGATCGTGGCGAAAAAACTAAAAACTGGCGAGCATATGCTGGTTTTGAATTTATGCATAAAAATGGAAAAAAAGCAGTAGCGAAAGGTAGTTCTGAGAAATTTGAATATGATCTCCTAATTATTACTCATGCAAACATTTTGGTCATTGAATTCAAGGACTGGAACGGTAAGGAAATTACAAAAGTTGCAGGAAAATGGTACGTAGGTAATAAAGAGCAAGATTCATGCCCTGTAGCTAAAAATGTAAAAAAAATGCAAATTATAGTTAATAAACTAAAGGATAAAGTTTCAGAAAAGAAAGCTAAGGGCATTACATTTCATTACCAAAGTGTTTCTCACTTTGTTGTCATGTGTGGTAAAGCAGATTATTCGCGCCTGCCTCCAGAAGATTTAGAGCACATTCTTTCGATAGATGAGTTTATACAATTAGCTCAACAGAAGAATTTTAATAATATGTTCCGCAAGCATCTGGAACGTGATGGTCGCATATATGATATTAAAAAAGAATATCACGCCATTATTGATGAAATTTTTGCGCCTGACCAAATTCAACCACGCTCTTTGATTATTAATAATCATGAACGAGGTGACTTGATCTTACCGCATCCTAAAAAGATTTATAGCGAGTATAAAGCGCATTCATTGACCATCGTTGGTGAAAAATCTTTAATGCGTTGTTGGGATTTTAATGAATTCAAGTTGAGTAACTCAAGAATGAGTCAGCCTCAACATCGATTCAACTTGATCTGCAATGAGCGCCGGGTTTTCCAAAAAATTAAAACAGAAAAGCCTGATCTTTATCAAAGTTGTTTGCACCCGATTACAAACCCAAGTCTTGATGACATGACATCAAAATATAATGAGTTGTATGAGTTGCCTGAGAACAGCTATCGAGTCAACGAATTCATCGGCGCTTATGCTGAGAAAATGTCTGAATCTGAGAAATTGGATTTATTCCAGATTTTGCTTGGTAAATTTAATCACCTACATCAAATGGGAATTACTCATGGTGATGTGGGTGATCATAGTGTGTGGATCTCTTATAAAAAGGAGATATTGCTATCCAATTTTTCGGCAGCAAATGATCAAACACAGCCCTCGAAAATTGACCCTGAACTGGCTAACGAACTCCCATTTTTGAATACAACAGCTCATCTTCCGAATCTTGCGCTGACAGCTGCACAAAAGGATGTGTATTGGTTAGGGCAGTTAATCCTTCATATTTGGAAGAATGCTCGACTGAGCCCACGTTCATTGAAAAAATTTAGTCTTGAGGAGCGAGATCAGAACCACTGGTTAGAGCGTATTTTAACACGAGCTTTGACAGGGAAATATGATAATGCATGTGCAGTATTCCAAGATTTCTTAGCTCAAAAACCTGCTGAACAAGTTAGTTATGAACTTGATGCAGATGTACTGAATCCATATTTAAATCAGACAAATACCTATATCAGTTACCCGATATTTGGCGCGCCTATTGATGCTAACCAAAATTTTACACTCTATGCATCAGGCAACATGTTAGTCAAAACATGGATGGGTAAAGTTGCATCTGCAATGACAACTTATCAAAAGAGTTGTTTTAAGCGATTCTTTGAAGAACTTAAAATGACGCAGGCTCTCAATTTGCCATACCTTCCTAAGATTATTGATTTTGGTTTATCAACTAGCACAGCATGTGTGTATCTAGTAACTGAAATGGTAAAGGGTGAAGCTTGGTCAACGGTTATTGAGGGCTTAACTGAGGATGAAAAAAATGAACTTTCACTTCAGTTATTGCATTCTCTGAAAAAATTTCATGAGCATGGCTTTCAACATGGAAACTTGGATGATGAAAAGATTCTAGTAGATAAAACAAACTTGAAAGTTAGTTTTAATGATTGCTTCCATCCTGAAGTACCACAACCTGATTCTTCTAATGCTTATTTCCCATCTGATATTGAAGATCCAACAGTCATTCAGTGTGACAACTTTACTGCATTGAAATTAATCGCAGATCTATACGATATAGACTTGGCTGTGGATGATGTGGCTTCAATGGATCCTACTTTATCCTGGCTAAATACAGCCTTGAGCATAGAAGGAATGGAAGATCCAAGTGTACGCTATATTGATAATTCTCGCTTTATAGAGGCATTTGAATGTAAGGGTGCTATTGTAAAAGAAGCTCCTCAGATTAGTATTTATACAAGTAAGGTTGAGACGCCCTTTACGATTTATCCCGAAAACGGCAAAGTTTATATCCAACTTGAGGCAGCAAGTGAGGGGGATTTTCGATTTACACTTAGCGGAATCAATGGCATGTTAAAAGGGTTTTATAAGCCCCATGAAAATCAATTAAGTTTCCTTGATTTTGTCAAAAAACAAGACCTGTGGTGGAAGGCTAGTAGGGATGCAGATCTGACTATTGATGTTAGCATTGAAGTCCACCCGATATCTGGGATGAGTAAGCGTGACAACATTGTAGAGTTAAATGACTTCTTAGCAAAAGATCAAAACTTTAAGGATGCTATTGAACAGTTTAAGCAAGCACAGCTCAAAAGGACTCAAGAGAAAGAGGAAACATTACGGGCTCTGCGTGAACAAAAAGCATTACAAGAAGAGATAGGCGATGTTATAGCTACTGATGAGCTTATGGCACAGCCAATGAGTCATCTGCCTACACATAGCCACTTAATTGATATTGAAACGAAAGAGTTGTGGAAAAAAGTCATGGCGACTGAGCGTCATGCACATCCTACAATCACTCTGTCTGAGCCGTTAAAGATAGTTTCGAGCAAACATTTTAAAGATTCAAAGAGTGCTATTGCATACTATGACTCTGCAGAAGATGTTTCAGCTAAATTTTCAAAGACCGATAAAGTCGATGTAATGTGCACTAAAGAAACTGGGGCGGGAGGTGATTACACTTTCTGCATAGGTACGGTGAATATTGCGCAATCAAAAGTCGGAGAATTGTGGATCGATTTTTGTAAAAAAACAAATGAAGTTCCTGAAGAAGCAACACTGTTTCTACAAAGCAAGGCAGATAAGTCATCTAATCGGAAACGTGCAGATGCTCTGACAAATATTCTGAGTAATAAGGCTGTCATTGAAAATCTCGTAGATTACTTTGAACCATCATTAGTGATTGAAGCAAAAGATTATGAGATTGAAGTGCCTGATGAAGATCTAGATCACTATAACAAATACAAAAATGGGGAATTGGTTAAAGCCCTCAATCCATTACAACGTAAAGCGTTCCGTAATGTGCTTAAGTATGGACCTGTATCACTATTAAAGGGACCACCAGGAACCGGCAAAACTGAATTTATCTCTATACTGGCTCACTATCTCTATGATAAACAAAATGTATCTAACATCTTAATTGTTAGTCAGTCGCACGAAGCTGTAAATACAAGTGTTGAGCGTATACGTCAGCTATGCACAGAGTATGACACACCATTAAGTATTGCTCGAATAAGCAATAAAGAGAGTGCTGTGTCTCCTGAATTAAAAGATGTCTATACAGGCTCAATTATTACGAGCCAGATAGAGCTGTTTAAGTCTAATATTAAAGAAAGAGTGCTTGAGCTTGCAAAAGATTTATCACTTGAAGCTGAATACTTGAGCGATCTTTATGAAATCAGAGTCACTATTTTAAATAGTCTTAAATCTGCGTATCAGTCAATCGACCAAGATGATCTTGATCAAAAGTTTAGTTTCTCATTAGAAGAGTATACCCAGGCTTTCAAATCAGCAATGCATAAGCTGAAGAGCATGTTTGACGGAAATCAAGACTTTTGGGATCAACTGGAAGACTGTATCAATGATAAAGAGATAACAGTATTAAACCAGTTAAATAAGATCGACATGATTACGTTCGCAGCACTTAATCAATACTACGGGGTATCTAATGAGGAAGGACTTAAAGCGAAAGCCTTGATCAATATTGCCCTAGATTATGAACCATTAATTGAAAGCCAAAATGCTAATTATGAAAGTTTTCTGGTCAAAACAAGGCAATTAGTCTGTGGCACATGCGTTGGTGTTGGCCAACAAAGTATTGGAATCGCCAATCACGTATTTGATTGGGTGATTATTGATGAAGCAGCACGTTCAATCGCTTCAGAATTGGCAATTGCAATGCAGTCAGGTGCACGTATTTTATTAGTTGGGGATCAAGACCAACTTCCTCCACTATATTCGAGCGATCATATAAAGGCTTTAGCTAAGCAACTTAAGATATCAGATGATGATTTGGAAGATAAATTACAAAGCGACTTTGGCCGTATCTTTAATTCACATTATGGACTAAAGGCTAGTTCAGAACTCTTGTCACAGTACCGAATGAGTCCGAGCATCGGCGAATTAGTTTCAGACTGTTTTTATGAAGGAAAACTTGAAACTGAAGTTGTCGATTCTCGTGGTTTAAGTGATGAAGAGCTGAAAGAAATTAAGTTAAAGCGGATTGTGCCTGATAACTATGCATCCGACATCGTAATAGAATTGAATTCAACAGTTACTTGGGTGGATACTGGGAATGCTGAGCATTTCAAAATGGAGAAAGGTAGTAGTATTTATAACCCACATGAAATTAATGAAATTATCGATTTTCTTCAGCGGATTGACCAAGACAAACTCTTGTTAAATAAATTAGTGCCAGAGCCTGATTCCCTTAAAGAGCCTGCTATTGGTGTAATTTGTACCTATGCTGAGCAAAAAAACCGGTTAAGAAAAGCCTTCTCTTTGTGTGAAGTGTCAGATGCATTGAGATCAATTGTGCGTATTGATACGGTGGATAGTTATCAAGGTAAACAGAATAAGATCATCATTCTCTCAGTTACGCGAAATGATCCAACTAAGTTTCCTGCATTTTTGAAGTCACCAAATCGTGTGAACGTGGCTTTATCTCGCGCAATGGATCGTCTTGTAATCTTTGGTGCGTCAGAAATGTGGCAAGGAGTCAACAGTAACTTACCTTTAGGACGCGTATTAAATTACATCAAGTGCCGTGAAAATCAGACTTTAGAATATCGATATATTTCAAAACGCGCCATTGTCAAAATAGTACAAAACAATCCGCACATTAATAAAAATAGATCAAAAAAATATAGAAAGGCAGGGGTATAACTCATGGAAAATTCACTAAGAAGCTATCATGACGTAGATGTTACATTGCCATCACAACTATTCAATGTGGCATTTAGCTATACCACAACAGATACCTTAGATTTTATTGATTCTATGGTATTGCGCCTATTGGTAATTGCACCACTTTCTGCTGAAAAAATAGCGCGGTTCTTAGGGTTATCTAATCATGAAACAGATGTGCTATTAACTAAATTATTAAAACAAATGCAGATAAAACATCTTGAAGATGATCGATTTGCTCTGACTCAGCGACTTGAGAAAGCATTCTCGGATGTTTGTGCAATTCCTTATGTAAATAAGATTGAGGACAATATTCAAAAGATGAGTTTTGAGATGATTGGCTTGAATCCTGAGCCAGTTAATCCCAACGCATCTGACAATGGGGCAAATTCAATTAAATTAGATGCTTCTAACCAATACCTTTCAAATGGTGAGTCTTTGGTTAGTAAGGAGTTTCAGAAAAATTTTCGATTTTATTTCAGCCAAGGATTAGTTAAGTTGAATCCATCAGTGGATGAAAAGAAGCTGCAACTGTATAAAATGAGCCAAGTGGAAAAATTGCGAGACCATTCTCGTCGTTTTACATTACCATTGACGCTTGATGAGAATTATACACCTACAGAGATTAGTGATTTTAATCACATGGAAAATCTTAACAAAATCGAAGATTCTCTTTACGCTGCTCTTAGATCAGCTAAGAAGCCACAAAATATTGAGGATATTCTAAAGGTACTCCATGAATTAGATATGGAGGATACTTTTTCAGTTGAATCTATTTTTAGCGAGAATAAGCTTAATTTAGATCGCTTATTTAAGCTAGAACACAAATCCAATGAATACTTTATCGGGCCAATATATTCTAAGGAAAATTCAGACCTGTTTTTCAAAACAATCAAACAATATCAAGACCAGAATAATGATGATAAACAGCTGTATTGGTTAGCTCCATCAGATGAATTTTGGGGTAAGTCAGATAGATTTAGTGATTTTATTGATCGTTTATCGACAACCACAATTACCAAAAACTTTAAATGCTTCTTACCAGTGGCATACAGAAATGATAAACAATCAATCGCAAGTTATAAAAAACTAATCACAGCTGAGGCAGGAGCCAAGCACTTTCTAACGTTTAAGGAAAGTAGTGTAGTTTTTGACGGTAATTTTGAGCTTTTGGTTATGAAAGACTCTTTTTGTGTTTTGATTATTCACGTTAGTGATTCATCCACAAATATTTTAACAACAGTGCCTGTGGGTATTATTGTCAAAAATAAGGCTATTGCCCAATCGTTTTATAAGTTTTTTGAAGACTTAGAGAACGATGGAGAGAACTTCTTTGGTTTATTAAATTCTAAAAAATAGAATAATCATCTTAAAAAGCTAGCAGATTTGCTAGCTTTTTTAAACTCAAATTAGAGTGGCAACAATCCAGACCAGACATTTCTACTTTGAAGTGGCTTTGTTGCACAAAGATTTGAAATGCAAAGCGCCCCTAATTGAGCCAAATTTAAGGCGTAACTTGGGTAAGTGGTCGACCTAATTCCGTAAATCTGTTAAGGACTGCTACACGTGCATGGATCTCATTCACTTGGCTATCAAAACTCCTTGCACTGAGTTTATCTCCTAATAATTTGATGCAATGCATCTTAGTTTCAACCAAACTTCGCCGATGATAGCCTGACCATTTTTTCCATAGTGTCCTGCCTAAACGTTTAATTGTTCGAAGTAATTCATTTCGCTCTAGCGAGCTACTCTTTGTATCTTTCCATTTTTTCTAGGTGGAATCACCGCATGCGCTTGCCGATCTGCAATGACCTGACGGCATTGCTTGGTGTCATAAGCCCCATCGGTATAAACAGAGTCAATCCGCTCATCTTGTGGAATCTGATTAAGTAAATCACCAAGCACCTGTGAATCACTGACATTATTGGTTGTAAGCTGAACTGCTCGTATTTGTAGGGTTTTAGCATCTATACCAATATGAAGTTTACGCCATTGGCGACGATATTCAGGTCCATGTTTCTTGCGTTTCCATTCGCCCTCACCTAGAAACTTCATGCCTGTAGAGTCCATGAGTAGATGCAGCCCATCGCTACTTTTTTGGTAGCTGATTACAATATCAATATGCTTTTGTCTTCTACAAAGCGTACTGTAATCTGGTGCGGTCCAATTTAATCCGCAAAGTTTAATCAGACTTTGCACAAAGCCAGTGACCATACGTAAAGATAGACGGAATAAGGATTTAATCATTAAGCAGCATTGGATGGCTGCGTCGGAGTAGATTTGATTTCGCCCTTGTTTGCCTTTTGATGGAGCATATCATTGCGTAGCAGGATCAAACCAAATGGCAATATTTCCTCGACTCATGAGTGCTCGGTTATATGCGGGCCAATTGGTTGTGCGGTAGATTTTGTGTGTAGGCTTCTTCATTTGAAAATTATATCGCTGAAAAACCCTTTACAGATAGGTTTGTGCAACAAAGCCATTCAGAATTGAAATAGAAAAATTTAAAAATAAATAACTTGGAAATAGATTTTATGATAAAATTCAATCAGCTATATTAATTTCTACACTTATGTCTGCACTACAAAAAATTAATGAAGATATGATAGTGAATCTTCCTAAGGGTGATTTACACGTTCATTTAAATGGAGCTATTCCAACAAATTTAGTTAAGGAATTATTAGCAAAAAATACAAATGGAATTCCCTCAAATTTTGATATTAATAAAGATTTAAATATTCTCGAACCACAAAAAAATCTGCAAGATTATTTAAAACCATGGAAAGTCTTAAATTTAATACCTAGATCGCAGAGTGATTTAAATAAAATAGTATTACAAACATTTTTTAGTTTAAAACGGCTTTGTTGTATAAACATTCTTCAAGATACTGATTTTTAAGGATTTGTTTAAATTTTAATCCAAAAATAAATTAAACAAAATCATAGTCTTAGATATTTATGCAACAAAGCCCCATTAGAGCTAAACTCCATTTACTAATGTCATATTTAAATCTAATGGTATGAAAGTACTATCAAATATACTGTTTAAATTACAGCGATTTCATTCTTGCTTCCATTATTTCGAATTTGAAGTCTTGGAACCATTGAATTATTTAAGTAATCATAAATAACCATTTCAGGATGATGCAGATCAAATGCTTGTCCAAACCATATACAAGCAGCATTGGATGCACATGGTAAGACATGAATTTTGGTAATTCCTTTATCTGTTAGACTATGAAATAACGCATGAATATCTTGCATGAAACTTAGTCCTCGTTCAGGATTTCTTATTGCTCCATTCCCCATATATTCTGGTTTAGCAGTAATATTAATTACCGGATGTCCTAATTCAACAGCCTTATTTTTAGAGGTTTCTGGATCAGCAGTGAGATTCAATCTAATAGTAATTTCAGTACAATCTTCTATTTCACTGAAATTATTAATTTCATACGCTTTGGTTGTACATATAAGATCAGGCCACATCCAACAACTTCCATCCCTATACATAAGCATAGGTATAAATTTCCCTTTATTTCCTAATTTACTTCCTAATGCTATTAGGCATGGCATAGGGCCGAAGCCAAAAATAGCTACTCTCTTATCATCAAATTTAGTTTCCCTAAGTAATTGTTCTGTTTGAACTTCAAATTTGAACCGTACCGGGTTTGTCGGAGAGTCAATATTCTGAGAGACTACCCCGATGACAAAATTAAAATATACCCCTGAAATCAGAGAAAGAGCGGTTCAATTATTGATTGAATCTGAAAAAGATTATCC
>NZ_VPDG01000028.1:0-6773 GCF_013417805.1 Acinetobacter sp. YH12226
GAAGTTCATGCGCGTGTGGCAGTTCTGAATAGATTTACGGAATTAGGTAGACCTCACACCCAAGTTGTCACTTAAATTTGAATGGATTGGGGAAAACTCAGCTTTTGAATGTTTATGCAACAAAGCCATTTGGAAGTAAAAGCTATGTTTTAGTACTGAACAGAGTCTAGGAATTTGACTACTAAACTGATGAAATTTTTGGTTATTCTCTGTCTCTCTTAAAAATTTTAGCACTATTAATTAATTATTTTTAAAAATGACAAAAATGTAATTTTGAGATCTTCTCGAAATATATAGTCTATGCTGAGATGACAAAAATTTTATTTAATATTAATCTTTTAAAACTATTAAAGTTGTTATGATTTTATGTGCTTAAAAAAATAAAAATGAAATGATTAGATGACTCCAAGGCTAGTTAGAGACACATTCTTAATGTAATTTACACTGTTATTCCTTTAAAGAAAAAATACAGTTGATCAAAATAGTTTTTTATAGAAAAAAGGGTGGATAATTTAATTATTAAACTTATTGGTATATTTATTAGATAGAAGGTAAAGAAGATTATTTTTAATATTAGGGTTTATAATCCAAATTTCAGAGTAAGGAATCTACTACTTATATAATAGAGATTCCATCTCCAAAACAGTACTACTGTATGAATGAGTTGTATTCAATGCAGGGAAGAATGTAGATCCTTAATACTAACGGAAAATTATTTTACTGAATTTTCATGTAAAGACTCATTTAATTGATCAATCACTGTCGTCCATTCACCATCAGAGTGTAGTTTTTCTTCTAAAAAATGACGTTGAGCATCAGTCCAAAAAATTGCTTGTGTTAAAAAAACATCTCCAGCTAGCTGATGGCTCTCTATGAATTTTGCAATTGCTTCTTCAGTAGAAGCTAAACCAAGCTGTTCAAATAATTTGGTCATTCTTGGACGTGTTTGAGTCATGTGCTTAGCCCACAAATTTATATTAGATCAAATTAAACATAACATGTTTATATTTAAACTAAAATATAAAAAATTAAATAGCTACTATTTTCTTAGACAAAATGATTACTACATTTCATAAATCAACCACCTACATAATTTGTTTGTTAAATGATCATTATTTTTCAATAAGATTATTTTAATAGTTAAAGATTTTAAATTTTAAAAATGACAAAAATGTAATTTTGAAGTCATCGCTCTGTTTCTGTCTCTCACTAATAATTGAAATATAAGAGGAGATGATGTGGTCTCATTAAATATAGATTTTATAAAGTCATCTCTAATGAACTAACGAATCAAGAGGAAACGTAAATGAAATTATTTCAAAATAAAATGACTGCTCTACGTAATGTTGTAGTAGCTGCAACGATGATTGTGGCTACTACAACTACGTTCGCTCATGTGAGTTTAGTGAGTGCGATTCCTGCGGAAAATGCATCTATCCTTAGTCAACCAAAGAACTTGACCCTTAACTTTGGTGCAGAGGTTATGTTGATGAATATTAAGTTACTGGATGCTCAGCGAAGAGATGTTCCTTTAAAATATAAAGTTACTCATGACTTAAAGAAATCCTTTGATGTCGCTCTTCCGAAACTGAAAAAAGGTAAATATACCGTTGTCTGGACAACAATGGGGAAAGATGGTCACAACATGAATGGTGAATATAGTTTCACTATCAAATCAACTAAATAAGAATTGATTACCTTTCAACATGTCAGTGAGGTGCTGGCATGTTGTTCTAGAATGGACAAAAATAATGATTTCTGAATATTGGATGTGGGCCACTTGGTTAACTAAGGTTATTTTATATTTAAGTGTAGCTTTTGTCGTTGGTGGAGCCTTTTGCTATTTTTTACTTAGACAATATCTTGAACTAAAAGAATCGATTCTTAAATATATTACAATTGGCGCTGGATTAGGCCTAATTTCCAGTACCTTGGGATTTTTTATTCTGATTGGTAGTTTTGCCAATACTGGTATTACAGGGATGGTGGACCCCACGTATATTAATATATTGGTTAATACTCCGACGGGGTATATATACGTTCTTCGTTCTATTAGTTTTGCTCTTTTACTTCTTCTCATGGTGGTTAAAGTTAACAGGAACAAAGGTCAGTTTTCTATAATTGAAAGTTCAATATTTTGTATTTTACTTATCCCGATTATTTTTAGTTTTTCCCAGCTCGGACATGTCGCTAATTTAACCTTACTTGCTCAAATTTTATTATCAATCCATATTCTAGTTATGTCGTTATGGATGGGGTCTTTATATCCGTTATGGAAAACCAGCCGGGAAATAAGTGGTTTACCTTTAAAAGATCGCATGCATGTATTTGGACGTATTGCTGCTTTCATTGTTGGGATATTAATCGCCTGTGGCGCTAGTGTAGCTCTTCTTTTAATTAAAGATTTTAATACCTTAATCAATACTGCATATGGCTATGGTTTCATGGTTAAAATGTTTTTTGTTATAAGTATTCTACTTTTAGCTGCCTTCAACAAATGGTATTTCACCCCGCGTCTTCAACATCCTAAATTCGCTAAACACCTTAGTCATGCCATTTTATTTGAGATGTTATTAGGTCTATCAATTCTATTAACAACAGGCTATATAACCACTGTCGTGGGTATTGAATAAGAGAATTTCAAAATAAGGGAATTGAGGAAATTTAACATTACTGCATTTATCTTTTGTAGCTGAGCAATAAAGTTTCTACTGGACTGTCAACTTACGACAATCAGAACAGTAAAATCGCATCATGAGGCATTATACATAAAGGTAGTCACCGGTTTTTAGCTTATCTTCAACCCATAACGGTCTCATCTATTCAGTTCACTACCATTGATTGAAATAACTAATCTTATAAATTTCAGAGTGATCGTAGATGACAAAAATGTCATTTTAAAGTCACATTAATGTTGGTTAAGTACTTTTACTGTAGTCATTAGAACACTCTTCTTTGGAATACTCTGAAGAAAACTGTAAGGTTATAAACAGACCAAGTTACAGCGAGTAACTGATTCAGAAAAAGGCTGGTTGTATGGTGAAAGTTTAGAGTTACTGTTCTAATGTTTTAAACAAATGTTTTGTTAAAAAGGAGCAACATATGAAATTTCACATCGCTAATATGACTTGTGGTGGTTGTGCACGCGGCATTACTACCGCAATTAAAGAGCTCGACTCGAATGCCTCACTCGATATTGATTTACAAAACCGTATCGTTGAAATCAACACAACAGTGAGTCAGGATAAAGTCATTGCAACTCTCAGTGAGCGTGGATTTACAGCTGATCCTGCTTAATCTCTGTTAGAGTAACAGTGGGAATTCCTTACCACTTTGGTGGTGTTTCAAAAAGTATGCTAGCGTTAAACAAATCCGTTATTAAGGTAAAAGAAAGTCAAATCAAAGGCTTTAAAATGATTTTCGAGCTTTTTAGAAAAGTTGCAACTTCTCCTAAATCCACGCCTGATTCGATGACGAATTCTACAATTGTTACCTTCAATACCGACGGTAAAAAACTTACCGATCACTTGCTTGCAACATTGAAATGCTGTGATAAAACTATCCCAATATTGTTACTTAGACAGGTAGGACATTTGATTTGTAGCGTTATTTTCATACCTCTATTTTATCAAAAGCCATATTGTTTTTTTCAGCATACTTTTTGAAACACCACCTTTGTTTGTTTTAGAGCGTCGGGGCGCCTCGGCAATTCTGCGTGTTGAAATAGAAAGGAAAATTCATTACTTTAAAGCGCAAAGCGTGTTGCAGATGCAGCTCTTATTCCGAGGAATTTTACACTGGTATCGCCCGCCGATAGAAACACCAGATCCGGCAGTCAGGACGTAAATAACCATTCCTCCAGTTTAAATAAAAAAACCTGCAGATTCGATGCAGGTTTTTTTTAGAGATAATCAATCGCGTCTTATTTGGCTTTACGCTCTTTCTCGATCAGGTAATTCACCACCTGAATGACTTTGGCATCATTACCCTGCACAATATATTTACCATTCACGGTCACTGCCGGAACACCACTTAACTGATACTGAGCAGCCAGATTTTTGGCTTGGGCAATTTTCGAAGTGATCGGGAAAGATTTATAAGTGCTGTTAAATTTCGCTTCAGGAATACCATAGCGGGTATAGAACTTGGCCAATTGCGCCTGTTCTAAAATTGGACGTTGCTTATCATGAATATCATGGAATAATTGTAAATGTGCTTTTTGACGCACACCCAATGCTTCAGACACATAATAAGCACGCGCTGCCTGCTCCCAGAGTGGATTCATTGCAGCCGGCGTACGTACAAAACGTACATCTTTTGGTAATTTTTTCAACCAGCCCTGCATATGTGGTTCAAGCGCGAAACAGTGACCACAGCCGTACCAGAAGAATTCACGTACCTCAATTCTGCCCGGTTTTTCGACTTTGACTGGTTTTGCAACCACTTGATAGTCCTGACCTGCCACAAAATTGGCCATAGCATTGCCTGAAAAGGCCAAAACAGATGCGGCAACAGCTCCTAAAAGGAATTTTTTCATTGGGATTATCGTCCTCTAAATCATTATGCTTAGTGTATGGGTTCACTATAAATCAATTATGCCGGTTCCGTTTTCATGCTGCGAACTTTTGTGCTATCAGAACCGCTACATTAAAGTATGCGACTGATTTTAAGTCAGTTAATATGGCCATTCGACCGCTATGTGTTTTTAGATAATCACAAAAGTTAAACTTTGAGTAATAAAAACGGTTATAATTTCTACGATTAAAACGTAGTGGTCAAACCTACAGTAAATATTAGCTTCTTACTATTCTCTTCAGTAACAGCCGCGTGGCTATGATAATTGCTGGAATTTACAACATAGAACTGAGCAAAAAATGATTTATGAAAGGTTTATTAAATTAAATAAATTATTTATATAGTTAAAATTCACCTGATAAATCACTTTTTAATTTAAATTACTATGTTAATTATTTGTTAATTATTTCTAAATTTTTCTCTAAGAAACGGAGTCCCCCATCAGCAAAACTACTGGTTGAAAAAACTATAGTAAAAATAACTAAAATAATCTTCATGTACATATTATTGAATCTAATCATATCTTGGACCAAAAAAATCTTTACTTATAATAATGAGTAAATATATACATCCGAATGACGACAAAATTACAAACTTGTAATTTTGTTAAGGTTTGTTCTCAAAAAAATAAATTAATACTATTTTAAAAAAGATAAATCGTTGCTGAAAAAGCTAGATTGCAATCGAGTTAATTAATTATAAATCAAAAACTTATATTGTATAAAATTAGTAACTCTTTGCTTTCTGCACTTATTATTTAATCAACGTTTCACGATTTTCATAAGCTAAACTAAATATAGTCGCCAATTTCAATTGAGTTATTTCCCGGCTTTTAAATACCGATATACCGCTTGGCGACTAATTCCAAATGCCTGGCCTAATGCCATTTTTGAAGGGTACTTCCCTTCCTTCCAGTCTTGTCGCAAAGCTTCAGCCTGATCAGGTTTCAATTTATGTACCCGGCCTTTGTACTTCCCTTGAGAAGAGGCAAGTTTAATTCCTTCCTTTTGCCGCTCTAAAATGATCTCACGTTCAAACTGTGCAAAAGCACCCATCAGTTGCAGCATCAAATTATCCATCGGGGTGGATTGGGCCGTAAAAGTAATATTTTCTTTTACAAACTGGATGGCAATCCCTCGTTTGACCAGTTTATCCACTTCAGTCACCAAATCTTTTAAGCTTCGCGCAAAACGATCCATGGAATGTACTATCACCCGGTCTCCTTCCCGGACATAATTCAACATTTCCTGAAATTTCGGTCGGTCGGTATTTTTACCTGAAGCACGGTCAACAAAAATCCGGTCGACTTCAATTCCCTCAAGTTGACGTCCCGTATTTTGCTCGACCGAACTCACTCGCACATAGCCTACTTTTTGGCCTTTCACTTTTTACGCCCCAATTGGATAAAAATGAACAATTTCGTAAATTATAAATCTTTAATACCAAAGTTACATGTTACTTATGATTAAAAAACATTTAAATGGTACATGTTTTTAAGAACTTTTAAAATGTAATTTTAGGGTATAGTCTAATATTACAGATATTAATAAGAAGGTACTTTTATTTTTAAATCTATGAGCAAAAAATCATTTACAAACTTGTATACACAAAGTATGTTTATAAAACACAAAACTAAACCATGGTTTGTGTGCTCTAGTTTTTGATGGTAATGCTTATTACCATTAATGAAGCGCCCAGTTTTTTAAATTGGGCGTTTTAATTTTCTAATTAATAATTAAGTTTCAATTAGTTAAATTGCAAAATACTGAATAAAATGACTACGCATTTTCTCTTATTCCATATATGGACAAATCCCTGACAAGAACTACAAAAAGAAATTTTCTATCACATACCCCTTTCTGCTTACACAAGATCATAAGTTATGAGAGTTATGTAACTTTATACATTTTTATTACTTGCAGAGCAGTCCCAGGCAGTTCTTCTGACCAAATGCAAGCTTATCGGCTCGCAATGAGCTGCCATATATGGACAAATCCCTGACAAGAACTACCAAAAGAAATTTTCTATCACATAACTCCCTTGCATTTACATAAGATCATAAGTTTTATAAGTTATGTAACTTTATACATTTTTATTACTTGCAGAGCAGTCCCAGGCAGTTCTTCTGACCAAATGCAAGCTTATCGGCTCGCAATGAGCTGCCATATATGGACAAATCCCTGACAAGAACTACCAAA
>NZ_VPDG01000031.1:0-12330 GCF_013417805.1 Acinetobacter sp. YH12226
CTAGACAAAATGACACCAAATGAGTTTTACTATGATCAGCTACCCCAACAAAACAAGGTGGCTTAACTAGAGCGGAATATCACTTATAAATACGCTTTTAGTTGTTCAAACAAGTGGGACCACCTCTCAACACCAGTGCTGATGCTGTTTTGCACAATGTCTATATTGATATTAATCACCCTGAAAATCTGGCGATGTTTAGCGAGTCTTGCAAGAATCGCCATGAAATTAATGAAAACCTACCCATTTGCCAGTTAATCACTTCATGGGTTCGATTACTAGGGATCTTCACCATTCTGGACAATACAGATCAGGACAAAGAAACCCCTGTTCTCATTCAACTTGCTGACGGCGGTACTTTATCTATCGATGGTTGGGAAATTCTCGACCAAGAAACCAAAGATAGACGCTTGGCGTTAATGGACATTGAGCCAGATGAAGAACAAGACGTAGACGACCCTATTTTGTTCGCTCATGAGCATTCAGACTCAATCACACTCACCAAAGTCGAAAAGCCAGTAGCAGAAAGTGTATATGTCGCTACGCGTAACTCTTACAGCAACAACTTTGATTTAGTTCTTGAATGTATCTTGAATCCTGAAAAATATTACAGCCTATATCAAGGCTCATATGATGGCACTCATGTTCAAGTGATCCTGAATGACTTGGCACTACTACCATCATGTAAGACACATAAATCAGAAATTGGCGACTATGTAACATGCAATGTACTGGAGCTGTTCAAAGGCTCAATAGATGCGTATGGCGCAGAAAGTGAATTTATTGATTCATTCGTGCAACTCGACATTACACCGTACTTAGATAGCACACTGAAAATGGACTACACCGAATTGCAGTTTAGCTACCAGAGCAACGATCTCATTGCATTTTTTGGGAATGATCCATGTTCTTAACATGGATCTCTATAGAATAGGAGAAAATACAATGTCTGATCATATCTATAATTACATCATCGGCAGAATCGACAAAAGCCGTAAAATTATGGTTCTGGTGAACTACGAATCAAGATCCAATCTGGTGACTCAAGCACAGTTAATGAAAGTCCAATTCCCGAACCTCAATACCTTGAGAATGTTCCTGAATGACTTTGAGCCAACGGAAAAACATGTTATCCATTACTCGAAATACAGTAAAGAAATGCCATCAGGTGCAGATGGATATTTCCTATTTTCAGAACATGACCAACAATGGAATATTTTTGATCCAAAAGTTATAAATCGGTTTGTTCACATACACCAAGAAGCACCAGAGTTCGATAACTACCAAGATTATATCTGTTCTTGTGAAGTCAAAAACTCACCTACACTTAAAGCAAAACATAAAAAACAAGCATTTGTGCAGAAGATGATCTTCACTTCATTGGGTTTTGAGCGTTATTGCCATCATTGCAATGGCTATGAACCACTGGATCGCTTTTATTATCATTCTGATACCAAAACCTATGAAGCAGTTTGCAAGCCTTGTTATGTTCCTCATTACAAGCCTTACAAAATGAAAAAACGTATGACCAGTACGGTTGAAGAATATATTTAATCATTAACTAGAACTCAAAAAGTATTTTTAGATAATGCTTGGAATCAATTCAATTCATCAAGTTTTAAAAAATAATTCCTTTTGTCAGGTCTATCATTTTTTAAATGCTTTAAAAATATTTTCGCAGTTTCCTCCGATGCATCCTCTCTTAGGCAACGTTCAACAAAGGATATATCTACAAATTCATCTGCTAACCCAGCACGACCAAGATCTAAAAAATAAATTTCATTGAATTTATCTATAAAAATATTACTATCCGTGATATCGCCATGAGAAAAAACCAATCTTTCTTCAACACGAGTCTCGGTTAACTCATTCCATAGACTTAGGTAAGTTTTATGGTCTCCCCATAATTCAGTGTCAAAATCATCTTGATCTATATCGTCAAGGAGTTGGTTATCAATAAAAAATTTTGACTCTTTTAACCGATGATCAATGTTTGAAATAAATGGACAATCAATAATAGCAATTGAATTTAACAGATTGAGTGCCTCCTTATAGATAGCAAGCAATTCTTGGTCTGTTAAAAAAAGCGCTGAAATTGGTTTTGCATTGATCGCTTTAGTGATCATGAATTCAAACTGCTCATCCTGAAAAGTCATGATGAGTTCAGGCACCTTTAATTTCTCAGAGAGCCAACTCAACATTTTCGCTTCACGAGAGACACTGTATGTGGTCTCTGTATATAAAGTGCTAGATCGCTTAAGAAAAAAAGTTTCATTATTTCGATTAAAAGAATAAACATCCGATGGCGACTGACCAATTTTATTTGGCTCTAAAACGCTGTTTCCGATAAATTGTTGAATAATATTGGGCAATTCCATCAAGTTTTCCTTTTATTCAGCATTAAAAACCCCGCAAATGCGAGGCCTAGTAAATAGATGATCTTAATTTGGTTCACTGTAGCAAAAATATGGGGCGAATTCAAACATGAGGTGCGACAGTTTCAAAAGCCATATGATAATCAACAAGCTGAGCAAATTTCTCTAATGGTGTAAGCCAATCTAACGCCTTTCTAGGACGAGTATTCAGTGACATGGCAACTTGATTTAAATAATGCTGATCTGCCTGATTTAAATCAATCCCTTTAGGTAAATATTGCCTAATTAAACCATTCATATTTTCGCATGTGCCTTTTTGCCAGGGTGAATGTGGGTCACAGAAATATACATCTATGCCTAAATCTTCTTCGAGTATTTTATGTTCTGACATCTCACGTCCACGGTCATAGGTCAACGTTTTACGCAGTTCTGCAGGTAAATATTTCAGAGCTTCAGTTAAAGCCTTGCGCACTGATTCTGCCTTTGCATCAGGTAATGTTGCCAAGATACAGAGCCGTGTATTTCGTTCAATAAGTGTTGCTATCGAACTTTTATTGTCTTTACCTTTAATTAAATCAGCTTCCCAATGACCCGGTATTTTTCTTTCTTGAACTTCGGCTGGGCGCTCATGAATAGTTTTAATATCCTGTAATATAGAATCTTTTTTAGGTTCACCGTTAGCTTTTCGCTTTTTATTTTCATGACGTAGACAGGATAATAAGTCTTTTTTCAACTCACCCTTGGGTAATGCTCGTATCGTTGAATAAATCGTTGTATGGCTTACATTCATTGTTTGATCCAAATCAGGAAATGTCTTTAAACGCTTTGCTATTTGCTGAGGAGACCATAAACAACGGATCGCTTCAACAATAAATTTCCAGAGGATTGAATCGATTTTGAGTTTTCTGTGACCACGTCTACGTCTAGCAAAAGTGTTATCAGAAGCATATTGAGCTTGATAAACGTCATTGATGCTATTTCTTTTAAGCTCACGATAGATCGTACTAGGATGTCTTTTAATAAGTTCAGCAAATTTTCTGGCTGAAAAGCCTTCTTTTCTTGACTCAAGCATTAATGCAGTACGATCTTCAAAGTTAAGATGATGGTATGACAATTTTATATACTCCATAAACCCTTTAAATTAATTAGGTGGTTTATGTCGCACTTCAAGTTTTACTCTGCCATGGCAACTATTAATTATTGCCATCTTTTTTTGATATAGATCTATGTAATCAGGTTATTTTAATATGTGAGCCTTATTTTATTTAATTAAATATAAATAATTGATATTAGTTTTATTCAACGTATACGGTGATTTTAATTGATTAAAATATTTTAATTACTGAACCACTACCGTTGTTAAATTCAGCTTCATTAATATTTTAAGGAAAAAATTATAAACGCCACTTAATAACTATTATGGAATCTCAGATGTAGAGCACACGGCTCAAAACTTGGAGATTTTAAAATGTCACATTTCACAGTTGCAGTAGTTACCACCCCTGATGGTGATGTTGTAGATGCCCTAGAACCATTTTACGAATTTGAATGCTCAGGCATTAAAAACAAATATTGCATTTCAGAATCATCATTGGACGAAATTAAAGACCAATACGAATCGACAGAAATCACTTTGATGAAAAACTCAAAGCCTATCATAGATGATGGTGAAGAACGCTATGCGTTTCTTGACGACCCTCGTTTCGTGCGTGATGCAACAGACTTCGAGCTTGATGCCATCAAAAACAACAAAGGTGATATTTTTGCTGACTTCCCGAACGGCGGTAAACATTTATCAGTGGTACAGGTCAAAAACGATGATGGTACGTACTCAAGTCGCATTCGTGATTTAGGCATGTTCATTCAATGGCATCAAAAAGATGTGCCATGTACTGAAGTGTTTGAGCTTCAACAGTTCATTAACTGGTATAACGAAAAAGTTACGCCGACTGTTTTGACAGGTGAAAAACCTGATGAAAGTTGGACAGAATGGATAGAGCTTGATGCTGACGGTAAAGTGGTCGATTACTTCACCACCACCAACCCGAATCCGAAATACGATTGGTATGAAATCGGAGGACGTTGGAAAAACATGCTGTTGCGTCTTGATGGACGAAAAGTGGATAGCTGTCCGATTGGTGAGCTAGATTTTGAAACCGAAATCAACCGCTTAAAAACCGAAGCTAACCGTGTTTATGACTATTTTGAGAAGTGTATCGGTGATGCTTCACGTACTTGGCGGTCATGGGCTGATGTTTGGTCTGATGAATCAATCGAATCAGTGAACGATAAGCGTAATTTCTATCATAACCAAGATGCAATCTTATTAATGAAAGCCAGTGATACGGATAACCTGTTTGGCATATTCGGACATGAATTTGATGAATTTTTGGTGAGCCGTGAAGAATTCCTAGCTAAAAAATCAGCAAACCCATTCGGTACGTACTGTTTCTTAGATGCTACCACTGATGCAGAAATCGGAGATTGGACAGGTTCAGAATGTGGATTGTTTGGAGAAGACTTATACAAAGAGGAAAATTGGGAATCCAAAAACCAAGCATTGCTGAAGAGCTTTCCAAGCGACTATATAATCACGATTGTTGATTGCCATATCTAAAACCCAAACAGGGATAAGCGTAAACCCTTATCCCTTTTCTTTTGGGCATTTTTTAAAACGCATTCGATGTTTTTTAATTGATTAAAAAGGTTTTGAATTTTTAAATTTTAAATTTTAAGAAAAATTAAACAGCTATTGCGCTTTGTATAATGAATATAGATTTAATCACTATCCTTAAGGGCTTTTAATATGTGGAATACATTAGTTTTAATTCGTAAAACCGCAACGTCAAAAGAAATAAAAGACAAAGCTGATATGTATTTAAGCCAGTTAAATACTGCAACCATTTCAGCATCTCTTAAAGCTGAAATACTCTCTTTTATCGAATCTGTTTTAAACGATTAATCAACTTAGGCTCAACGCCTACAACTTGGAGAAACCCCATGAATTACTACAACACATTCACCATTCCATGCAATTTTAAAGTACAGCACATTGAAGATGGTCAATTTGTCGTGTTTTTTGCTGATGGCACTCAGTTAAGTTACCAGATTGAAAACACCAGCAAGGTTAAATGGATTGAACCTGAAGCATTCAGCTTAGAGCAAGTACTCCTAAGCTCAAAAGAGCCAATCAATGCCGATGATATTGACATCATTAAGTATGCTTCATACCGCTTAATTGCTGACACGCCATTGATTGATGATGATGGTAGCAATCCTGAACCTGATTGCCTTTACTGCAAAAAATCTAGTGACACTCTTAACAGCCTCATACTTCAAGTCACTGAAGCACATACCCTCCCATGTTGGCTACTGACATCAAACGGCGTTCATATCCTAGATATTAATGAATTGACTGAAGCTTAATAACAACAACCAGTGAAGCATGTCTATTGCTTCACTTTTTGGCAGTTGAAAACCGCATTCGATGTTTTTTTAGTTGATTAAAAAAAGGTTTAGAAATTTGGTTGTGGCCAGCGCTAGATCTGGCGCACCAGGATCAATGCTTATTTGTATGGTTCGTTAATTGCTTCCATCATTCTAATAGCATCCTCATTACTATTTTTAGCTGCTATCTGTTAAAAGTCGCAGCAAGGACCAGTAAAACAATAATAAATAATTTTAAAAAAGTTTTTGGGTTAGGTTCTATCTTAAAATAAACATATTGAAGCAGAAAGCTTAAAACTTGGAGTTGAAATGGTTTCTATTAATGAATTACTGAACAAAAACCTTGATCGCAAATATGGTCCAATTGAAGCGCATGAAGTTATAGAACTTGTTCGTGTAACTCGTGCGCCAGAATCCGTAAATAACCCTTCAATGCCATCAGTTAGAATTTCTACTGCAGATCTGCACCATATGGTTGAACAAGCTAAAAAGTTCAATTTGTGGGAAGAATGGTCCACCAAGGTTTTAGCAACTGAGTTGCCATACAACCCTTATCTTAAGCCAGTGTTTACAGGTCATAGTTTCCCACGTTCTAGCATGTCTACTGACAACTACGAAGCATTAGTACGCTCTACGTTAGTGCCGGTGCTACTACCTGAAGATAAAAAGTCTTTTATCAACCTGAATGACAAAGTTATGTCATTTAACAACCTCATGTTTGATATGCCCGATGCGATGGTGAACCATCTCATGACTGGTAAAAAACTTTGGCTATATGCAAAAAATGGGCAAGTGGTCTGGTATACCCGTGCTGAGTATGAGGCGCAAACCAAGTGGAACCAGGCTGAACAGGATGCTAAGAAAAAAATTACTGCATTGTTTGAATTATTCAATGCGCTGCAACAAGCTAAACCGATCTTTGATGCTATCGATCAGAAGAAAAACTTCAGTGCTTTACCGTTCAAATGGTTCACTGGTGTAAAAATTGTAATGTCAGGCTTGTCAGCTGGATCATGGGGCGATGGTGAAAAATCAAATACAGTGACTCACTTGGTTTTTGATGAAGACTACTCAGGATCTAAATTGGTTCGTGAGAAAAACCAGTACTTGTGCTCAGCTGGAGGCTTATTCCCTGCAGATGAAGCAAAGAAAGAATTCAAAATGAAAGTAGGTGAAGTTACCGTGGACACGGTACCGCACCTTGTTACATGTAAAGTGTGCCTAAAACGTATTTTTACGCAACTTGCATTAACTCAATCTAATTAATCAAATTTATAGGGTGTTCATCATGAATAACAAAACAATTGCCAAAAAAATGATTAACCAAGTTAAATCGGTTATCACTGACCCTCAAGCAAAAAGCTTGTTGGCTGCTTATCACGTAGAGACGTCATTTACCCACTTCTACGAAACACACAGCCACATTTACTTGGTTGGTAAAGACATTACTGCAGTCATGGCCAAACATTTTCCATACTTCACGTTTAAGACTCGTGATAACAAGAAAGCCCGTCACGGTATTGGCGATGGCTCAATGTCTGATTGCTTAAACAAGCTGCGCCGTGTGTATCGCTTAGAAATCAAAAAACCGATTAGCGAGAAGTTTATCGCTGAAGCTGGTGCACCGACTTTCACAAAAAGCCAATCTGTAAGTCCTGTTGCTTATTTGATTGATGAAGTTGTGCAACAAGAAACAGCGCCGATCGCACGATCTGACGTTCAAAACAGTTTCCAGGATCTTTTCAATTGATTTGAGGCTTATATGAATATGCATACGACTCAAAAGAGTGAGAGAGACAAAATGACAAAACGCTGTTCTGTTGATGTGAAGTCACCCTGGTTCTTCATAGAGGACCAAATCCCAAACAAAGATGGCACGGCGTTTATTGTGTGGGATGAATTCTTAGACCATGAAATTAAACCTATCCGCTGGAGCGATAAGATCCGTGACTATGCTTCAGGTGAAGTCGAATGGAGTGGAAGCTTCTTATTTTGGCGATATGATGATGGTACACCAGCTGAATCACCAAGAAGCTATCAGCAATCTTAATTTCTTATATTTCCGAGGGTGTAGCCAATTGATTTTGAGATTTGATCAATCTCTTTAAGGCAAAGGTTTGATTCCTTGAATGCCAGTTCGAGTCTGACCATCCCCGTCATTGCCAACAAATTCCCTCAAATGAATCAATTGAAGACAATCATACCAGCCTCACTAAAATAGTTACGGCTTTGACGTTCTGACTTAGGTTCCCAATCTCTATTTTTCAGATTACATGATCCAGCAGCAATTTTAGCCTTGCCAAACTTACTTTGAATGTTTTGAAACGCCGTCATTAACGCTTGCTCTTTTTCAAGCTGCTCTACGTCAGTTAGTAGGCCGATCGTGCGATGTTCTTCTTTTATCAATTCACACAACATCACGCCACATTTCTTAAACTCTATCCCCTCTTTGTACAATTTATCAATCAGTGATGTGGCAGCTTTAACCAGTTGCATCAAATTGTTTGTAGGTTGGGTAAACGTGTATGTTAACGACTTGCTGTAATACGGTTTTGACTGGTCAAATGGGTTGGATTGCAAGAAAACAATCAGAGATCCGCATAGCTGGTGTTCAGCAACAAGCCGATTGAATGCATTATGGGTATATTTGCTGACGGCTTCTTGAAGAATTGAGAGCTCAGTAATTTTCTGGCCGAAAGATTTGCTCGAGACAATCTGTTGTTTCGCCTTAGGTGAACTTTCAAATTCAAAGCATGGCTGGCCAAGCAATTCTAAAATCGTACTTTGCATATTCACATTGAAGAGTTCACGCATTCGATTCGGGTTGGATGTTGCAAGATCCAGCACACTTAAAATCCCCATGTCATTAAGCTTTTTAGCGTACTTTCGCCCTACACCCCATATTTCATCAACTGGCATGCTTTGATAGTAGCTTTCGACATCTACCAGGCTCATTGTCACTAAATTACAGATTCCATTTAATTCTGGATTCTTTTTGGCAAGGTTGTTGGCCATTTTACTTTCAGTCAGTGTTCTACCAACACCCACGCACGTTGTTAAGCCAATAAACTTATATACTTGATGCCGAATCTCCCGTGCCATTTCAGTAGCATCAAAGTTTTTAGTAAATTGAGTAAATTCTATAAAGCCTTCATCAATGCTGTAAATGCTGTAACAGCTTGGATCTACAAAACCAGATAATATTCCATGAAAACGGCGTGACATTTCGCCATATAGCGCAAAATTGCTCGATAGCACATGAACGTTATGTTTATTGATGATGTCTTGGACCTTAAAGAGTGGCGCACCCATCGGGATTTTTAAGAGTTTAGCTTCAGCGCTTCTCGCGATGATTGTTCCATCATTAGAGCTTAAGACAACGCATGGTTTACCCTTTAACTTAGGGTTCCAAAATGCTTCCATCGAACAATATGCCGAATTTATATCAACATGAATAAATACCCGGTTTGTCATTTTCGTGCGTCTTTAATGATGTAAGTCACTACGCCCCACACAATCAATTCCTGTTCAGGTTTTAGAAAAATATGTGAGTGCTCTTGGTTTTCTGCTTTAAGCCAAACTGGAGGGATAGATTTTGCATCTGGACCAAAAATTTCATTAATTTCACCAGCTGACATTTGCTTGGTGATCATCAACCGCTTAACGGTAAAGTCTGTTTCTAGCTGAGCAACAATAATATCTAGATGCTTGGCGTCTAAGCTTCTATCGATTATGAGCTTATCGTTAATATCTATACCGGCATTTAGCATGGAACGAGAGCCTACTTTACCAATAAACGTAGAGTACTCATTGGTGATCAGCATTTCGTTGAGATCGACCGACTTTTCAATAAAATCTTGTGCTGGTGATGCAAATCCAGCCGACAGCAGCTCTAACGCCACTGGAATGCGTTTAGGTGCACCAGGAGCAAGAGCTTCAATTTCAACTAAATCACCAGCTTTAAGCGGTATTTCTGATTTTTCTGACATCTCAAGACCGGTGAAAGAATATATATACCAATTCTATTTCTTGCATGTCTGATGATCAATCAAAAAATAAAAACCAGTAGGCATGCCACTTGCCTACTGGTCGTATTGGAAGTTCAAAATTGACTTAGATCTTAGAAAAACTCAAGTGATATAAGGCTGTTGCGCGTACTAAATTTTGACGCGGTGATTTTGGTTTCCAGGCCTGGTCAGACCATGGCCAGAGATCAGGAACCGACTCACTTGTATATGCAGATGGTTTAGAGGGAATTCATCGCATAAACAGATTGAGCATTTAATAGCGTTGAATGTTAAATATCTACGGCAAACTGCTTTCAGATTCATGAATTGGGTTTGTTCAAAAACAGCGTTATTAATTAAAAACTAAAACGCCTTTCCACATGTACAAAACCAGTAGAATAAAACCAATAAGAATATGCACTTCGATAATGACTATTAGCCAGCTTCTGCACATATTGAATAAATACTTAAAGAACGATGGCGCTTGGTGTTTATATTCGTTTTCTTCTTCGTAGTCATCTGTATTGACATGGTTCCAAAACGGTTTCTCTTTGGTTTTACACGGGTTGTCATTATCAGATTTAGACAAAATTTTTACCTTTTATAACCTAACCAATTAGATAATTATATTAAATCTATTAGCCACAAAAACTTTATCAAAAAACTTTTTTTCGTTAATTTATTTGTTTAATGCACTGATCAAATTAAATGTGAGTGACTTGGACCTATCTAATCGTATGAAACTGAGTGTTACTGAAGTTGGACATCTATATTCACTTGAATACACAACCAAGATTGAAGTGCTGGAAGAAGCATTTTTAGCATTAGGACTTTGGATCTTCAGGTTATTTAATTAACTTCTACCCTTTTGACCTAGCCTAGCTAGGTTTTTTTTTGAAAAAATTTTAAAGCCCAAACAGTCTTTAAAATGAATACATCAAGCTCATTGCTTAAAACCTGGAGTATTCAAGATGTATCTACGCTACACGATGTTTAAAACAGATGGAGAAAAAGTCCTTAGTTCGCACGGCATTGGGTTAAGCAACTGCTTTATTTACCATGCAGCGGAAATACTCTACAAAGAGGTTCAAAATTCTGCATCTTTTGACCGTTACATTGAGAGATTATCAAAGTGTAATACGATCAAATACAACCACGAACGACACGGCGACAAAGCACGTATTGTCTATTTTGCACCTGAAGATCTAACGCGTGTCTCTTACAGTACAACATATAGCGAACGGGTTGAAAATGCCAATATCGATAGCTTTGACTTGATTACCCTGTACGCTGAGTACAAAACTATTTTTAGTTGTATCTATTTTGATATATCAACGAATACCTGGTCTGTACGTACATACACTGATGTATTAACATCAATGGGCATGTTAAAGCCACCAGTAGCACAGTTAGCATTTGCAATATAAGAGCCCCTGAAAAGTCTTATACCCACCTAGCATTGACCAATCAATGCTAGGTTTTTTTTACGATGCAATTTGATATTTCATTTCATGTTTAAAGTTTGCTTTGACAAGTGCATGGGATAGATCTGGAGGTACTGAGTTACCTACCATTCTGTATTGCTCAGTTTTCGTCAGCTTAATTTTTTGGTTATTTTCATCTACACCATGAGTAAAGATGTAATTGCTTGGAAAGCCCTGAGCCTTATACAACTCAAATGGTTGAATCATCCTAAAACCAATGTCTTCAATATAATAATGTTCATTATTGATTTCGATTAAGCCGAAACGTTCAAACAAGTCATTCTTAAAGTTGAATTGCCCGGTAAATTTCAAAAGTAGCGCACGTACTTCCGCAAACTGATTCACGGTCGTTAACGTGTGAAATGGTTCTGATAGCTCTTGGCCAGTGCACCCCTTTTTCATTTTAGATAGGTGACACACGTATAGCGCATGTGTACCGCCTTTTGTTTCTGCTGTAATTGTACGTAATGGCTCATTTATTGGCATGGATCTACGACTTGAACCATTGGCACACTCAGTAAGAATTGGCGCCACATTGTCCACGATGTAAGGTTTTGGGTTGTGAACGATATATTTTAAAATCCCCCTCACAATTCGCTCTAATGTAGCTGGTGCTAAAGGTTTTTTACGCTTGAATATGCTTAGGGTGTGTTGACACTTTTAGTTTAAAAAAATAGCGAAGTAGTAAAATCAAATCGCCAAACCCAATTTTACTATTCGCTATGCCTCGTACCATGCTGACAGATCAACCCTGGCAAAAGTTGAAAGTTATTCTGCGTAATTTATCCATTCACCACAACTCAAATTTACGCAATTTTATTGAAGCTATTCTCTATAGAATTAGAACAGGCTGTCCGTGGCGAGATATTCCTTCTTGTTTTGGTCATTCCAACTCTATTTTCAAACGTTTTAATCGTTGGTCAAGCAGCGGTAAGTTACTTAGATTATTCAAATTACTAGCCTCATGCCCCGATATGGAGTGGATTTTTATTGATGGCTCTCATGTACGTGCTCATC